>JAQYDI010000039.1 GCA_028724245.1 Lachnospiraceae bacterium | reverse complement strand
AAGGGCCTGCGTTATATCCAGCCCCAGGGGAAAATGTCTATACAAAGCAGGAATTTCATCTAATGAAGACACTATGTTAAATTTTCAAGGTACATATGACAATGGAATATCCATAAAAGTTCCATTTGTCGGGCAACTCATATTATCACATATCTTCATTATCACATATCTTCTCTGGACAACTATGACATGACAGAGTAGGTGGAAAATGAAATGGATAAAAGCCGGATGGAACTGTTTGGGGTCCACAATGGGGCGCAGAAACGAATAACAATATCCTGCAAATCTTATGCGTCTCTCTCCCACGTACTGTTCGAAACTTCATTTCGCCTGAAAAGCAGAAACCTTCGCGGCAGAATATCACAGTCATTCTGCCTCACAATTTTTGTCTGTTTCAGGCAGAAGTCCGAACAGTAACCAGCAAAGCCTTCTCAGTGCAGTTCTTTTACCCGGAACCAGTAGGTATACAGGGAGCAAAATCCCAGTGATTCGTACAGGTGCTTTGCCCAGGTGTTGCCCTGCACCACCTGCAGGTAGGCGTGGTCGGCATTTTTCTTGCGGGCTTCGGTGAGGATGGCGCTGCAGATGGAGCGGGCGAAGTGTTTGCGTCTGCAGCTGGCATCTACGTAGATGGCATAGATGCCTACGTGTCCCCGGTCAAGGATTCCCAGTCCTGATGCCACCATGCGGCCATCAATTTCGATGTTTGCCACAATGGTTTCTTTGGGTATGGCCTTGAACATGGAGGGAACGATCCGGCGCAGGGTGGGATTGGTGGTGCCGTTTAAGCGAAACAGCGAGTTGATCCATTCGTCGGTGATCCGGTCCCGCAGCTGAACGATCACATCGTCGGGATAGACGATAAAGGAGGGAAGTCCCGAGTTCCTTCCATAATATTCATATTCCACACCAACGGATTCATAAGGCTGAAAATCAGTAAAATCCATCACCATATTTTCCGTGGTATGCTGGATCTCATAGCCTTTATCCGCCAGAAGCTCGTCAAAGGACGGCTCGATCAGCGGGCTGATTTTAAAAATTGCCGGTGTATGATAATTTTCATATATTTTTTCACAATAGGTGATTTTTTCTTCCACAGGAATGGAAGAAGTACCTACCTGAGTCACGCTGTTGGTCCGGTGGGTATAATTATGAGAAAAACGAATGAGCCAGCCATCATACAATTCCATCTTGTGAGACGGCCAGGCATTCAGAGAAATCTCCTCGATCAGTTTTATATAGGCAATGTCCTTATCAGGCATGTAAAAACCTCTTTTCTGAAAATCGGGCAGCTGTCAGGGGCAGAGAAACATGAAAATATACTCTGCCGGACAACTGTAAATACAGGATCAGTGTATATGGTATCATAACTGATATGGGGAAGAAAAGCAAGAGAAGGGTATATCTGATTATAAAAGGGTAATTGTTCAGAGCCAACCTCGAAAACACTGTGTGTTTCCTCGGTGCAGCGCAAATGCAACGTAAAAAAATACGTTGCATTTGCGTGTGGAACGTAATACGGTTGATTATTTTCCGGAAACCATGTAAAATGAAGACCATAATTTTACTCACTGTTCGGGGCTGCGGTTTTTTCCGAGAAGTTCTGAATGACTATGAACAACTATAAAAAAGGAATTTGCATATGAATATTAATCAGATTATTGCGGATGAATTGAAAATCGGTCTGCATCAGGTGGATGCGACTGTGGAACTGATCGACGGAGGGAATACGATCCCTTTCATTGCCCGTTATCGTAAGGAAGTGACCGGCGGGCTGAATGATGAGGTGCTGCGTAACCTGGATGAGCGTCTGGCTTATCTGCGCAATCTGGAGGAGAAAAAAGCCTCTGTGATTACGACAATTGAAGGACTTGGCATGATGACGGATGAGCTGAAGGCTCAGATCGAGGGCGTGATGACGCAGGTAGAACTGGAAGATATTTACCGCCCTTACCGCCCCAAACGCCGGACCCGTGCCATGATTGCCAGAGAAAAGGGCCTTCTGCCTCTGGCGGAGGCCATTGCGGCGGAAAGTCTGACACAGCCTGCCCTTGATGAGGCAAAGGCGTATGTGAATCCGGAAAAGGAAGTGGAAAATCCGGAGCAGGCGCTGGCAGGTGCCATGGATATTCTGGCGGAAATCGCCGCAGATAATGCGGATTACCGCCGTTTTATCCGTCAGCAGACCATGGAGGAAGGACTGCTGATTTCTTCTCTGAAGGACGCAGCTGCGGATCCTGATGGCGTATTTAAGATGTATTACGAATATCAGGAGCAGATCAGCAAGGCGGCTGTACACCGGATTCTGGCACTGAACCGGGGCGAGAACCTGAAGGTGCTGACGGTTAAGATCGAAGCCCCCACCCGCCGGATCATGATTTATCTGAAAAATAAAACGGTACAGAAAGACAATCCCCATACAACGCCGGTTCTGCTGGAGATGCTGGAGGACAGCTATAAGCGTTTGATCGCTCCGTCCGTGGAACGTGAAATCCGCAATGTACTGACGGAAAAAGCAGAAGATTCTTCACTGAAGGTATTCGGCAGCAATCTGGAACAGCTTCTCATGCAGCCGCCCATTGCGGGACATATGGTTCTTGGATGGGATCCGGCTTTCCGAACCGGCTGCAAGCTGGCAGTGATCGATCCCACCGGCAAGGTGCTGGATACAAAGGTGATTTATCCCACAGCCCCTCAGAATAAAGTAAAAGAAGCGGAGGCTGAACTGACAAAACTGATCCAGAAGTATCACATTACCCTGATTTCCGTGGGGAACGGAACCGCTTCCCGGGAATCTGAGCAGATCATTGCCGATTACCTGAAAAAGACCCATTGTCCAGCAAAATATGTGATCGTCAATGAAGCTGGTGCTTCCGTTTATTCAGCCAGCAAGCTGGCGGCGAAGGAATTTCCTGATTTTGATGTGGCCCAGCGAAGTGCCGTATCCATTGCCCGCCGTCTGCAGGATCCGCTGGCAGAACTGGTGAAGATCGATCCCCGCTCCATCGGTGTGGGCCAGTATCAGCATGACATGAACCAGAAAAAACTGGGAGAATCCCTGGGAGCCGTAGTGGAAGACTGTGTAAACCGTGTGGGCGTTGACCTGAACACGGCATCTGCCTCCCTGCTGGAGTATATTTCCGGTATTTCCTCCACAGTAGCGAAAAATATTGTAGCTTACCGGGAAGAAAACGGCCGTTTTGAAGACCGCAGGCAGCTTCTGAAGGTGCCGAAGCTGGGACCGAAAGCTTATGAGCAGTGTGCCGGCTTCCTGCGCATCAACGGAGGCAAGAATCCGCTGGATGCCACCGCCGTCCATCCTGAAAGCTATAAAGCAGTGGAAAAACTTGCCGGTATTCTGGGAATCGACACCGCAAATCTGACACCCGCAGGCTTTGCAGGCGTTTCCGGAAAGGTAAAAGATGTGAAAAAACTGGCTGCCCAGCTGGAAATCGGCGTTCCCACCCTGCAGGATATTTTAAAAGAACTGGAAAAGCCCGCCAGAGACCCCAGACAGGACATGCCCGCACCGGTACTGCGCAGCGACGTACTGTCACTGGAAGACCTGAAAGAAGGCATGGTTCTGAAAGGAACTGTCCGCAACGTCATTGATTTTGGTGCATTTGTAGACATCGGCGTCCATCAGGACGGCCTGGTCCACATCTCCCAGATGACAAACCGCTACATCAGGCATCCCTCGGAAGTCGTAAAAGTAGGTGACATTGTAGACGTCATGGTCATGAGCGTCGATGTAAAAAGAAAACGCATCCAGCTCACCATGAAAGGAGTGTAGGAGACTGCCTGCAAAATCCGGTTCCAGACAGGCCAGATGCAAAATTTCAAATTCCCCTTTTCATTTACGGATAAATAAGTTATAATGTTCCCGTAAGATTAACAGAGAAGCAGACGAGGGCTCTGCTTCCCGGCAGAAAAATATCTGGAGGTAAATTTTAATGTTAGTTTCAGCAGCAGAAATGTTAAAGAAAGCAAAAGCCGGCAAATATGCAGTAGGTCAGTTCAACATCAACAACCTTGAATGGACAAAGGCTATCCTGCAGACCGCTCAGGAATGCAATTCCCCTGTTATCCTTGGTGTTTCTGAAGGCGCCGGCAAGTATATGTGCGGTTTTACAACAGTTGCAGCTATGGTATCCGCTATGGTTGAAGAACTGGGCATCACTGTTCCTGTAGCACTTCATCTGGATCACGGTTCATACGAAGGCGCTAAGAAGTGCATCAATGCCGGTTTCTCATCCATCATGTTTGACGGTTCTCACTACCCCATCGAAGAGAACATCGAAAAGACAAAAGAACTGGCTGCAGCATGCCACGTACTTGGCCTTTCTCTGGAAGCAGAAGTTGGTTCTATCGGCGGTGAAGAAGACGGCGTTGTAGGTATGGGCGAATGTGCCGATCCCAAGGAATGCAAGATGGTTGCAGATCTGGGAGTAGATATGCTGGCAGCAGGTATCGGCAACATTCACGGCAAATATCCCGCAAACTGGCCCGGATTAAGCTTCGAAACTCTGGAAGCAATCTCCAAAGAAGTTGGTGATATGCCTCTGGTACTGCACGGCGGTACAGGTATCCCTGCTGATCAGATTCAGAGAGCAATCTCTCTGGGTGTTGCAAAGATCAATGTTAATACTGAGTGCCAGCTGGCATTCCAGGAAGCTACCCGCGAATACATTGAAGCCGGCAAGGATTTACAGGGCAAGGGCTTTGACCCCCGTAAACTGCTTGCTCCCGGTGTTGAAGCAATCAAAGCAATGGTTAAGACCAAGATGGAATTATTCGGTTCTGTCGGCAAAGCTTAAGAAGAACCGGGTATTCTGCAGTTGGACAGCTTCTGCATGTTGATGAATTGCGTTTACTCCCCACGTGATTGTGCACAATGACGAAAAAAACTGTATAAATAGTATCGAAATGAACGTTTTGATGTTTTGCAAAAAAGTGCTTGCAATTTTCTTCGGAATGCGTTATTGTATCTACAGACATTAAGTTGTCAACTGAATACGGAATATGATTTGAACAAGGGCGTTCTATTTTAGGATAGAACGCCCTTTTTTATTTTGTAAAACAAAGTATCAGATGGATCTGCTCAGATGGATCGGTATGAAAACATGGTTTGCATAACATGTTTGATCGTATTTCGCTGCTGTTGGTAAATACACGCACCTTCCGGTGCCGGTGATACAGAAAGGAAATAGTTATGAGTGTTAATGTAGCAGAAGTTTTTGGCGCAGATGTATTTAATGAAGCTGTGATGAAAGAACGTCTCCCTGAAGAGACCTACAAACAGATGATGAAATTAATGGACGAAGGCGGCGAGATTACTCTTGCACTGGCAGATGTTGTCGCTAAAAGCATGAAGGACTGGGCAATCGAAAAAGGTGCGACACATTATACCCATATTTTCCAGCCTTATATTGTTTCAGGTGCAGCTGAAAAGCATGATTCCTTTGCAGATGTTCCTGAAAAAGGCAAGATTGAAAACAGTTTTACCGGCAAGAACCTGCTGATGGGCGAACCCGATGCATCTTCTTTCCCGTCAGGCGGTCTGAGAGCAACCTGCTCTGCAAGAGGTTATACAGCATGGGACATCACTTCTCCTGCTTATGTAAGAGACCGTATCCTTTATATTCCTACCGTATTCCTGTCATATACAGGCGAATCTCTGGATACCAAGACACCTCTGCTGAAATCCATTGAAGCAGTCAGCAAAGCAGGCGTACGTTTTGTAAGAATGTTCGGCAATACCGAAGCAAAGAAGATCATCGCTGCTGTTGGTCCCGAACAGGAATACTTCATCGTTGACAGAGAAAAATATTTAAAGAGACCCGACCTGATCTATACCGGACGTACCCTGTTCGGTGCTCCCGCTCCCAAAGGACAGGAGATGGAAGATCACTACTTCGGTTCTCTGAAAGAGACCATCAGCAACTACATGGATGACTGTAATGAGCAGCTGTGGAGACTGGGCATCACTGCCAAGACACAGCATAACGAAGTAGCTCCCGCACAGCATGAAATTGCTCCGATCTTCGCAAAATCCAACATCGCCATGGATGCCAATATGGTAGTTATGGACGTTCTGAAGAAGACTGCTACAAAACATGGTCTGCAGTGCCTGCTTCATGAAAAACCCTACGCAGGCGTTAACGGTTCCGGTAAGCACAACAACTGGTCCTTATCTACGGACAACGGCGTGAACCTGTTCAAACCCGGCGAAGAACCTTATAAGAACAAACAGTTCCTGCTGGTAATTGCATGCCTGATGGAAGCAGTTAAGAAACATTCCTTATTATTAAGAGCAGTTGCATCCAATACCGGTAATGACCACAGACTGGGTGCCAACGAAGCACCGCCTGCTATTATTTCCATTTACATGGGCGATCAGCTGGGTGACATCGTAAATCAGATTATTGAAACAGGCAAGGCTGATCACTGTGCACACTCCGGCACAATCGACATCGGCGTTAAGACGCTGCCTGTAATCGAAAAGGATCCTACCGACAGAAACAGAACATCACCGTTTGCTTTCACAGGAAACCGTTTCGAATTCAGAATGGTTGCTTCTTCCGCATCCATCGGTGACAGCAATACCGTACTGAACACCATGATGGCAGAATCTTTCACCAAAGCATGCGAAGCTCTGGAAGGTGCAGAAGATTTTGATGCAGCAGTAGATGAATATATCGCGAAGGTTATGAGAGAGAACAAGGATATCGTCTTCAACGGCAACGGTTACTCTGATGAATGGGTAGCAGAAGCTGAAAGAAGAGGTCTGCCCAACTGCAAATCAGTTGTAGATGCTATCGATCAGTCCTTCTCAGATCCTGCAACTGTTGAAATGTTCACCAAATTCGGCGTTATGACAGAAGCTGAACTGGAAGCACGTAAGGAAATCAAACTGGAAGAGTACTCAAGCCTGATCAATATTGAAGCAAAAACCATGATCGATATGGCAGGCAAGGAATATATTCCTTCCGTTATGGAATACACTACAGAGCTGGCAAACTCCCTGAACAAGGTAACCAGCGCATGCCCTGAAGCTGATGTAACACCTCAGAAAGAACTTCTGGTTGAAGTCAGCAGCCTGCTTTCCGAAACCAACAAAGCGCTGACAGCACTGAAGAAAGTACTGAAAGAAGCAGATGCACAGGAAGGTACAGCAGCAACAGCAAAATATTATCGCGGAACGGTAATGCCTGCTATGGAAGCTCTGAGAAAACCTGTTGATGAACTGGAAGAAATCGTAGACACCAAGTACTGGCCTGTACCTACATACGGCGAGTTAATGTTCGAAGTATAATAGATTCCTTTCTGACACTTTAAATAAACTGAAATGTGCTCTGACGGGCACGAAAAAGAGACCTGCTCCTGATTAAAATCAGAGAGAGGGTCTCTTTTTTCTGTGTAAAATATGATTGGACTATTGTCGGTCAATGAATTTTGTGTTAAAATGCCTAATGACCTGATAAAGAATCGTGAATATGAACCGGATTTTAGCGGCTGATTCCCGCATATGATACGGAACGGAGGGAAAAAGATGGATGGTGTAAGACTTTCTACCTTGATCGAAAAACTGGAACTTAAGAATATGACAGAATCTATTGATACACACAATATCATTCTGACACATTCGGACATTAATCGTCCCGCACTTCAGCTGATCGGATACTATGAGCATTTTGAGAACAAAAGAGTGCAGATCATCGGCAATGTGGAGGAGAATTATCTCCAGACCATGATGACGGCGGAGGAGCGGATTGAATGTTATGAAAAGCTGTTCAGTCAGAAGATTCCCTGTCTGATTCTCTGCAGAGGATATATGCCTACAAAAACCATGGCGGATATTGCAGTGAAGTATGGAGTACCGCTGCTGGTTTCTCATAAGGCGACTTCGGAGATTACAGCGGAGATCATTCGTTTCCTGAGTTACCATCTGGCTCCCATGATCAGTATCCATGGCGTTCTGGTTGATGTGTACGGTGAAGGAGTTCTGATCAAAGGTGAAAGCGGAATCGGTAAAAGTGAGATCGCTCTGGAGCTGATCAAGCGGGGGCACCGCCTTGTCAGCGATGATGTGGTGGAGATTAAAAAACTCAGTGAAGATGAACTGAGCGGTTCCGCACCCGAAATCACACGTTATTTTATCGAACTGAGAGGGATCGGTATTATCGATGCCAAGATGCTTTTCGGTGTGGGCAGTGTGAAGGATAATCAGAGCATCGATATGGAGATCAATCTGGAGCGCTGGAAAAAGGATACGGAATTTGACCGTATGGGCATGAAGGAAGAATATGATGAGATTCTGGGAGTGAAGATTCCCATGTATAAGATCCCTGTCAGCCCGGGAAGAAATGTGGCGGTTATCATCGAATCTGCGGCCATTAATCACAGGCAGAAGATGATGGGCTACAATGCGGCAGAGACCCTGTATAAGCGTGTAACTGCCAGAATGGCAAATGGAGATTCGGAGGGCATTATTTAAGTGATGGTAAATCATGAGTTTGCAGAAAAGCTGAAACAGATTGCAGGGGCGGAGCAGGTAAGTGTGCAGGAACCCATGGCAAAGCATACGACTTTTCGTACCGGAGGTTTAAGCGATTATTTTGTATCACCTTCTGAAATCAGTCAGATCAGGGATATTATTGATTTATGTCATAAAGAAGAAGTACCTTATTATATTATTGGTAATGGAAGTAACCTGCTGGTCAGCGACAGCGGATACCGGGGTGTGATGATCCATCTGGGGACTGCATTTGCGGGGTATGAACTGGATGAGGAGTCCGGCGTGGCAGCAGTACGGGCCGGAGCATCTCTGGGAGGTGTGGTCAGAGCGCTTTCCCGTCGGGGATATGGTGATTTTACGTGGGCTGCCGGAATTCCCGGTTCCTTCGGGGGTGCTGTGGTGATGAATGCCGGCGCTTACGGCGGAGAGATGAAGCAGGTTCTTACCGAGGTGACATGGCTGGAGGAAGACGGCTCTGTTGTGACTGCGCCTGCGGATGAACTGGAACTGGGCTACCGTACCAGCATTTTCAAACACAGCCGAAGGATCGTCCTGGAAGGAAAGCTGAAGCTGGAAAAGTCTTCTCCAGAAGAACTGATTGGCAGAATTGAAGAACTGAATCAGAAAAGAAAAGAGAAGCAGCCGCTGGAGTATCCCAGTGCAGGATCCACATTCAAGCGGCCGGAAGGATATTTTGCAGGCAAACTGATTGAAGACAGCGGTCTGAAGGGATATCGTCTGGGCGGCGCTCAGGTGTCGGAAAAACACTGTGGGTTTGTAATTAACAGAGACAATGCAACCGCGGCTGATCTGTATGCATTATTTCAGCATATTAAGGCGGTTGTAAAGGAAAAGTTTCAGGTAGAAATGGAACTGGAAGTGGAACTGATCGGCGAGTTTTAGAGGATCATGTCATTTTCGAATGAAGTAAAAAAGGAAATCTGCCGCAGACCTGCCGGTGCAAGGCACTGTCTGCTGGCGGAATCGGCGGCCATACTGATGAATACCGGCCGTATCGATACAGATGGAACGGTCTGCCTCCTGATGGAGACAGACCAGTACTTAGCTGCAGAGCGTTTCAGATACCTGATTGAGGAAGCGTTCGGATGCAGGATGCAGATCATTGTCCGGTCACGTCATCAGGCGAACCGGAAAAAGTATCTGCTGCGGCTGCAGAGCACAGATGAGGTGCTGCGTATTCTGCAGGCGCTGAAGCTGGAAAAGGAACAGGGAAAGCTGTATGAGCAGGATCTGCCGGTCAATGAGGTGCTGCTGATGAGTGCCTGCTGCAGGAGAGCATTTCTTGCGGGCATGTTTCTCTGCTGCGGTACCATGAGTACGCCGGAGAAGAATTACCATCTGGAATTCGTGTGCATCGGGCCTGAAAGAGCTGCACAGATGGCATCCGTCATGAGCTTTTTCGAACTGGAGCCCAGGATCGTCCGGCGTAAAAACAATCATATCGTTTATATAAAGGAAGGAAGGCAGGTTGCCGATATGCTCAATGTCATGCAGGCCACCATATCACTTCTGGAATATGAAAATATACGCATAAAAAGAGAAATTCGAGGGAATATCAATCGTAAAGTCAACTGTGAGGCGGCCAATATCAGCAAAACGGTGGCGGCGGCCCTCGATCAGATTCAGGATATCGAACTGATACGGGATACGGTGGGACTTGCAGGCCTGTCGTCGGAGCTGTATGAAACGGCCATGATGCGGCTGCAGTACACAGATATTACCCTCAGGGAATTGGGTGCTATGATGAATCCGCCTGTCGGCAAATCCGGTATGAATCACCGGTTTCACAAGTTAAAGCAGATGGCGGACGAAATAAGGGCAAACAAGGAGGAATAGTATTATGGTTATGAAGTCAATAACAGTCAATCGTGTGCCGGAAAATGGTCAGAGCCCGGTGGCACTGTTTGTGCAGGTTGCAAGCAGATTTGACAGTCAGATTCTGGTTCAGACAGGCAATAAGACAGTCAATGCGAAAAGTATCATGGGTGTTATGACCCTTGATTTTTCCCGAGGATCACAGCTGGATGTATCTGCTGAAGGAAACGATGAGCAGGAAGCCATTCAGGGAATCACAGAACTTCTTTGTGAAGGCTGATTATTAACAACAGATCTGGTGATAAGGAAGAAGGGCGGTTTTCCCCTTCTTTCTTTTCAGTTACAGGGAATATGGAATTGCATTTCTGCAGGAAAGAAGGTGGGGAGATGGCATTTACGCATTTACATGTGCATACGGAATTCAGTCTGCTGGACGGTTCCTCCAAGATCAATGAAATTGCGGTTCAGGCGAAGAAACTGGGTTTTGACAGTCTGGCGATCACCGATCATGGTGTTATGTACGGTGTCATCGATTTTTACAGAGCATGCAAGGATGCGGGAATTAAGCCGGTGATTGGATGTGAGATTTATGTATGCCCCGGATCACGGTTTGATAAAGAGAAAGGAAATGATGATTTCCGGTATTTTCATCTTGTGCTGCTGGCAGAGAATGATATCGGTTATCATAATCTGATGAAGATCGTATCAACGGGCTTTACGGAAGGATATTACTATAAGCCGCGTGTGGATTATGAAACACTGGAAAAATATCATGAGGGAATCATTGCCCTGAGCGCCTGTCTGGCGGGGGAAGTGGCCCGTCACCTGTCGATTCAGGATTATGATGAGGCAAAAACGGCAGCGCTCAGATATGAACAGATATTCGGAAAGGGCAATTTCTTTCTGGAACTTCAGGATCATGGCATTGAGGAGCAGAAGCTGGTCAACCAGCAGCTGATGCGGCTTCACAAAGAAACCGGCATTGATCTGGTCTGCACCAATGATGTACATTATATTTTTGAAGAAGATGCGGCGGCCCATGATATTCTGCTCTGCATCCAGACAGGGAAAAAGGTGTCCGATCAGGACCGCATGCGCTATGAAGGCGGTCAGTATTTTCTGAAAACAGAGGCGGAAATGGCAGAACTTTTCCCCTATGCGCCGGAAGCTCTGGAAAATACTCATAAAATTGCCGAGCGATGCAATGTGGAGATTGAGTTCGGCGTGCAGAAACTGCCTCATTTTGATGTGCCGGAGGGATTTACCGCATGGGAATATCTGCAGCATCTGTGTGAGGAGGGGTTTGCAAAACGGTATCCGGATCAGCCGCAGGAGCTGAAAGAGCGGCTTCGCTATGAGCTGGATACGATCCACTCCATGGGATATGTGGATTATTTCCTTATTGTATGGGATTTTATTCATTATGCCAAAAGCAGAGGGATCATGGTGGGTCCGGGGCGTGGATCCGCCGCCGGCAGTATTGTTTCCTACTGTCTGGAAATCACAGATATCGATCCTATCCGCTACCAGCTGCTGTTTGAGCGTTTCCTGAATCCGGAACGTGTTTCCATGCCCGATATTGACGTGGATTTCTGCTTCGAACGTCGTCAGGAAGTCATTGATTATGTGGTGGAAAAATACGGTAAGGACTGTGTTGCCCAGATCGTTACTTTTGGTACGCTGGCTGCCCGGGGCGTGATCCGTGATGTGGGGCGGGTGTTGGATCTGCCTTACTCCCTGTGCGATACCATTGCGAAAATGATTCCGCAGGAACCGAATATTACCATTGATAAGGCACTGACCATGAATCCCGAGCTGCGTAAGCAGTATGAGTCGGATGAACAGGTCAGATATCTGATTGACATGTCAAAGCGTCTGGAAGGGCTGCCCCGCCATACTTCCATGCATGCAGCCGGTGTGGTGATCAGTGAAAAGCCGATCGTGGAATATGTACCTCTTTCCAGAGGCAGCGACGGCGCCGTTACCACCCAGTATATTATGACGACACTGGAGGAACTGGGACTCTTGAAGATGGATTTTCTGGGTCTCAGGACGCTTACCGTGATTCAGAACGCCATGGATCTGGCGCGGAAAAACGGTAAAGAGGTTTCTCTGGAAGATATTGATTACGATGATAAGGCAGTTCTGGATTCCATCGGCACAGGCCGCACGGAAGGCATATTCCAGCTGGAAAGTGCGGGGATGAAAAGCTTTATGAAGGAACTGAAGCCGCAGAATCTGGAAGATATCATCGCGGGGATTTCCCTGTATCGTCCCGGTCCCATGGATTTTATTCCCAAATATCTGAAGGGGAAAAATAATCCGGAACATATCACATATGATTGTGACGCCCTGATACCTATTCTGGAGCCTACTTACGGATGTATCGTCTATCAGGAGCAGGTTATGCAGATCGTGCGGGATCTGGGCGGATATTCTCTGGGGCGGAGCGACCTGGTGCGTCGTGCCATGTCGAAGAAAAAGACGTCCGTGATGGAAAAGGAACGCCGCAATTTCATCTACGGCAACCCGGAGGAAGGCGTCTGCGGATGTATTGCCAACGGAATTCCCGAGAAAACGGCGGAAACCATTTACAATGAAATGATGGATTTCGCGAAATATGCGTTCAACAAGTCTCATGCAGCTGCTTACGCTGTGGTTTCCTATCAGACTGCCTGGCTGAAATATTATTATCCGACGGAATTTATGGCGGCTCTGCTGACATCGGTTATCGATAATAACAGCAAGGTCTGCGAATATATTCTCGTCTGCCGTCAGATGGGGATTAAAATCCTGCCGCCGGATATCAATGAAGGCGGCTGGGGCTTTACTGCATCAGAAGGCAGTATCCGTTTCGGTCTGTCGGCCATCCGCAGCATCGGGCGCAATGTGGTGGTTGCCATGATCGAGGAACGGGAGAAAAACGGCCCCTTCCGTTCTCTGAAGGATTTCATTGATCGTCTGAGCAGTAAGGAAATCAATAAACGGACGCTGGAAAATTTCATCAAGAGCGGCGCTATGGATACGCTGCCCGGAACGAGAAAGCAGAAGATGCTTCTGTATCCCCAGCTGATGGAGCAGAAAAACCGGGAACAGAAAAACAGCATCACCGGCCAGATGTCTCTTTTCGACCTGTTTGCAGGGGATGAAGGGGCTCCCATGCCAGAGGAGGAATTCCCTGATGTGGGTGAGTATGAACGGGATGTCTATCTGGCGCTGGAAAAGGAAAGCATGGGACTGTATATATCAGGACATCCCATGGAATCCTGGCAGGAGACATGGCAGAGTCAGATCACCAATACATCAGGCGATTTTATGGCGGATGAGGAGACTGGCTATGCCAGAGTCCGGGATGGTGCTTCTGCCCTGGTGGGCGGCATCATTACAGGCAAAACCATCAAAATCACCAAAAATAATAAGCGTATGGCCTTTATTACGCTGGAGGATCTGACCGGAGCCATGGAAATCGTTGTATTTCCGCAGGATCTGGAGAAAAACGAGCCGGCTCTTGTGGAAGACGGAAGGGTATTTATTAAAGGACGGGTCAATGCATCGGACAATGCGGCCGCCAAACTGATCTGCGAAAAAGTGATCCCTCTGGAAGATCTGCCCAGACGTGTGTGGATCCGCTGTTCTGACAGGGAATCCTGGTATGGAAAGGAGAAAAGGCTGTACGATATCATTGATGAATATCCGGGAAAAAGCATGGTAAGTATTTATCTTGCCAGAGAAAGAGCCAAAAAAAACCTTCCGATTCAGTGGAGAATGACGATTTGTGCAGATTCAATAAAAAAATTAAACAATATTTTCATGGCTGACAACGTGAAAGTCATTGATATGCCTATTGAAAAATAGAAAAGGATAGATTAGAATATTGTTGTCTGAGTCTAATTATTTTGTATTTATTTTAATACAAGGGGACAATAGTAATAATTAACTTTTGAGGTGGGGGTGAAGCGATTCATTCCCGGTGTCTGAGGTTTCAATGGCGTGGGTGAAGAAACCGGGGCACTTAAATATGGAAAATTATCTGGAGGAACTATTATGTCAAAAGTACAGACAATCGGAGTTTTAACAAGCGGTGGTGATGCACCGGGTATGAATGCCGCCATCAGAGGCGTAGTAAGAACTGCATGCAAGATGGGTATTAAAGTTAAGGGAATCAAGCGAGGATATGCAGGTCTTTTAAATGAAGAAATCGTGGATATGGATAGTATGAGTGTATCTGATATCATCCACAGAGGCGGTACGATTCTTTATACAGCCCGCTGCATGGAATTTATGACAGAAGAAGGACAGAAGAAGGCTGCAGAGATCTGTCGTAAGCATGGCATTGAAGGTCTGGTTGTCATCGGCGGTGACGGTTCCTTCCGTGGAGCACAGAAGCTGGCCAACCTGGGTATCAATACGGTTGGTATTCCCGGAACCATCGATCTGGATATTTCATGTACAGAGTATACCATCGGTTTCGATACCGCTGTGAATACTGCCATGGAAGCCATCGACAAGGTTCGTGATACTTCATCTTCCCATGAAAGATGTTCCATTATTGAGGTTATGGGCCGTGGTGCCGGTTATATCGCACTCTGGTCTGCAATTGCATCCGGCGCGGAAGCAGTACTGCTTCCCGAGCGTTATGATTACAATGAACAGGCAATCATTGACAGCCTGATCGAAAAGCACAGAAGCGGTAAGACACATCACATTATCATCAATGCAGAAGGTATCGGTCATTCCACCAGTATGGCAAAGCGTATTGAACAGGCGACCGGTATTGAGACAAGAGCAACCATTCTCGGCCATATGCAGCGTGGCGGTTCACCTTCCTGCAAGGACCGTGTATATGCATCCATTATGGGTTCCAAGGCAGTTTCTCTGCTGGCAGAAGGCAAGAGCAAACGTATCGTAGCATACAAGAACGGTGATTATGTAGATTTTGATATTGATGAAGCACTGGCAATGACAAAGGATATTCCTGAAGAACAGTATCAGATTTTCCTGAGCCTGGTTCGTTAGTACAGGAATCATTGCAAAGGGATATTTTCGGATTTGAATAGATCGGGGGAGCCGGCGCGGCAGCCGAAAGGCTGACGCGGCGGCTCCTTCTTTTTTGTAACAGTATCTGTTGGATTTTCTAACAAATTAATTGCATTTTTTTGTATCTGTTATTATAATGGGAAGCAAACGCGCATAAAGGGCAGGATAAACAGCTGTTTATCGTATTGGGATATAGAGGTGAGAAGATGACATTAGAAGAGGAAATTCGCGAAAAACTGAAGACAGAAAAACCGGATCCTGAAAGTCCGGATGCTTTGTATCTGAAACTTGTTGAAACAATCCGACAGTATCATCCATCCGATGATATTTCTCTGGTAGAGAAAGCCTACAGGCTGGCGGACGAGGCACATGGCGGAATTAAACGCAAATCGGGAGAACCTTATATTATTCACCCTCTGCATGTGGCAATTATTCTGGCAGAGCTGGAGCTGGATAAGGAGAGTATTGCAGCCGGGCTTCTTCATGACGTGGTGGAGGATACAAAATACAGCTACGAAGATATTGAGAAGATGTTCGGCACGGAAATTGCAGATCTGGTAAACGGCGTAACGAAGCTGACCAATCTGCCCAATTATACGCTGTCCAACAAGGAAGAGGTACAGGCGGAGAATCTTCGCAAGATGTTTCTTGCCATGGCAAAGGATATCCGTGTCATTCTGATCAAGCTGGCCGACCGTCTTCACAACATGCGGACACTGCAGTATATGAAGCCGGAAAAACAGCTGGAGAAGTCGCGGGAAACCATGGATATCTATTCACCTCTGGCCCAGCGTCTTGGTATTTCGAAGGTAAAGATCGAACTGGATGATATTGCTCTCAGTTATCTGGAGCCGGATGCCTATAAACATCTGAAGGAGAGTATTGAAGCGAGTACACCGGAGCGGGAACGCTTTGTACAGGGAATTGTTGCCGATGTAAAGGAACAGGTGCGCAAAGAAGCCAATATCGATGCACAGGTTTACGGACGTGTCAAGCATCTGTTCAGCATTTATAAAAAGATGAAGACCCAGAACAAAAGGCTGGATCAGGTCTATGACATTTTTGCGATCCGGGTAATCGTGAAAAGCATCAAAGACTGTTATGCGGTTCTGGGTGTGGTCCATGAGATGTATACTCCGGTTCCCGGCCGTTTCAAGGATTACATTGCCATGCCCAAGCCGAACAATTACCAGTCTCTTCATACAACCGTGGTAAGCAAGGACGGCAAGCTGTTTGAAGTGCAGATCCGCACCGAGGATATGCACCGTATCGCTGAATATGGTATCGCTGCCCACTGGAAATACAAGGAAGGCAAGGCCGGTGAGAATATCGGTCAGGCGGAGATCGACAAGATGACCTGGCTGCGTGAGCTGCTGGAGCTGCAGAAAGACAGTGAGAACAACTCCGAATTTGTCAGTGAAGTGAAGAGTGAACTGGACCTGTTTGCAGACAGCGTATTCTGCTTTACTCCTCAGGGTAAGGTAATCAGTATGCCCAAGGGTTCCACCACCATTGACTTCGCTTACCGTATTCATACCGCTGTAGGCAATAAAATGGTGGGTGCCATTGTCAACGGCAAGGTACAGCCCATCAGCTATGAGATCCAGAACGGCGACCGTATCCAGATTCAGACTTCCATGAACAGTTCAGGACCCAGCCGGGACTGGCTGAAGCTGTGTAAGAGTTCACAGGCAAGAACGAAGATCAGGCAGTGGTTCAAAGCACAGAACCGTCCGGAGAATATCGATCAGGGCCGTGTCATGCTGGAAAAATACTGCAAGGCAAAGAATGTGAACCTGCAGGAGATCAATACACCGGCAGCTCAGGAAAAGGTCATGCACAAGTATGGATTTAATGACTGGGAGTCGGTTCTGGCAGCTGTGGGACACGGCGGTCTGAAGGAGGGTCAGGTCATCAACAAGATGCGTGAGCTTTCCATGGAGAAAAAATCCCAGCTGACCGATGAGGAGGCGTTGGAGAAATTCAAGCAGGATGCAGACAAGAATGCACGTCAGAGCAGGGAAAAGGAAAAAGTACGGGGCGTACGTTCCGGCCAGTTTGTGATCAGGAGCTATCTGGGAAGCAAAAACAGCAGCGAAGAAAAGAGCGATATGGTCTGTGTATGTGCCCATTGCTGCAATCCTCTTCCTGGAGATGAGATCATCGGTTATGTAACCCGTAACCGCGGCATTAAGGTGCACCGCACTGACTGCAAGAATTTCCTCTCATTTTCGGAGGCGGAAAAAGCCCGCAGTATCGAGGTGGAATGGGCAGATAAGCCCGACAACAGCGATAAGAGCAATTCCTATGGCGTTGAGCTGGCCATTTATGCGTATGACCGTCCCGGTATTATTGCAGCCGTTTCCCAGACTCTGGCTGAGAACAATTATAACATTGAGGATTTCCACACGAACAGAAGCCACAAGGGAATCGCCACGCTGATTGCCCGGATTACGGTGGAAAGTGTTGATTCACTGAACTTTATTATGAAAAAACTGCGTCAGCTGGACAGTGTTTACGATGTGAAGCGGAGCAATGGCTGATCCGGCGGAGAAATGGAGATTTTTATGAGCGATTACAGAATGTACAGCATGCAGCTGGGAATGGTTCAGACCAATTGCTATCTGGTCTGGAATGATGACACGAGAGAGGCATTTGTGGTGGACCCGGCGGATCGGGCTGACATGATTGCCATGAAGATCCGGCGGGAAAAGCTGGATTTAAAAGCAATTCTGCTGACTCACGGACATTTTGACCATATGATGGGAGTACCGGATCTGAAGAAGCTGTTTGATGTGCCGGTGTATGCGGGAGAGGCAGAACGTCTGCTGCTTCTCGATGCAGAAGCCAATCTTTCCAGAAGCTGGGGCGGTCAGACCGTGGAATTTGAAGCAGATCAATATCTGACAGACGGGCAGGTGATCCGGATTGCCGGTTTTGATATCACTGTGATTGCTACGCCGGGCCATACGGCGGGCGGTGTCTGTTATTATCTGAAAGATGAAGGACAGCTGTTTGCGGGGGATACCCTGTTCCGCCGTTCCTACGGCAGAACCGATCTGGAAACGGGCAATACGGCAGCGCTTATGAAGTCCATTCGGGAGAAAGTGCTGGTACTGCCGCCGGAAACCTATGTTTATCCGGGACATGATGCTGCCACCAGCATTGAATTTGAGCGTCGGAACAATCCTGCAGCAGGAGGATTGAGATTTTAACTATGAAATTGATATTCAATGAGGTACGTTATGAATATGATATCCGGGGATTGATTACTGCATTTTTCCCGGGAACCACGGTGGAAACAAAGGATGCCGGTGCAGAGGGTCGGGAACTGACCGGGCGCGAGCGTGCCCTGCTTGATAAAGCATGTGCATATGGCATGGAGAAAGGTTCTGTTTCCGAGGAAATTATGGAATTTTCGGATGCCAGGGCTGCGGAAGGGGAAAGCTGCATCGAAGGCTGTTCTGATATCGGTACCGGTCAGGCAGACAGCAGCGAGATTATTTTCTGTGTTTTTTACAGTGATGCATATACGGCAGTCTGTGCTGCCGACGGTTCCCGCGGATGGTGCAGCGCTGCCTTTGCGGACAGCGAAGAGGGGATGGAGAAAAATCCTCTGAAACGCATGACATACCGTATTTTTTCCTGTATGACAGGAGGAAAGCAGCATCCCTGGGGGACTTTGACCGGTATTCGTCCTGTAAAGCTTCCCATGGCCATGCTGGAGCAGGGATTATCGGATGAGGAAATTGCCGGGAAGCTGAAAAAGGAGTATCTGATCGGCGATGAAAAATGCGGTTTGAGTATTCAGATCGCCCATAAGGAACGGGCTTTGCTGGATCTGCTGGATTACGAAGACGGCTACAGCCTGTATGTGGGCATTCCTTTTTGTCCTACAACCTGTCTTTACTGTTCTTTTACTTCTTATCCCTACAGCCGCTGGGAAAAGCGGATGGAAGAGTATGTGACAGCGCTGGAAAAGGAGCTTCAGTTTGTTCAGGAGCGCTTTGCAGGCAAAAAGCTGAATACGATTTATTTCGGCGGCGGCACGCCGACCACACTGCCGCCGGTTTATCTCGACAGGATTCTGGGAAGGATCACTGACGGATTCGACCTGTCTGATTTAAAAGAATGGACAGTGGAGGGAGGAAGACCCGACAGCATCACCCCGGAAAAACTGGCTGTACTGCGCAGGTACCCGGTGGACCGGATTTCCATCAATCCCCAGACCATGAAGCAGGAGACGCTGGATCTGATCGGCCGCAGACATACGGTCGAAGAGGTGAAGCGTGCTTTTTATATGGCAAGGGAGGCAGGTTTTGACAACATCAATATGGATCTGATCATTGGTCTGCCTCAGGAGCACGCAGAAGATGTAGCTCATACCATGGAAGAGATTCAGGCGCTGGAGCCGGATAATCTGACGGTGCACACTCTGGCCGTCAAGCGGGCTTCCCGCCTGAACACGGAGAAAGAACAGTACGGGCATCTCTATCTGGAGCAGAATACTTCCGCCATGATGGATATTACTGCCCGGGGAGCGGCACAGATGGGCATGGAACCCTATTATCTGTACAGGCAGAAAAACATGTCGGGGAATCTGGAGAATGTCGGGTATGCAAAGCCGGGAAAAGAAGGCATCTATAATATCCTGATTATGGAAGAAAAGCAGACCATCGTAGCCTGCGGAGCCGGTTCCGTAACAAAACGGGTCGATCCCGATCATATTGAACGCGCTTCCAATGTGAAGGATATTGAACAGTATCTGACCAGAATCGATGAAATGATCGAAAGAAAGCGGAATCTGTTTTTGCAGTGATAACTGCCGGCAGCTGTGTTTTTCAGTGTTTCAGCTGTCACATATTTCAGGGAAGCGCATATGATAGAAAGCGGAACTTTGTTTGTGCGGGTTGATGACTGATTTTGGTGAATTCGTTTTTATTGAAGCCGCTGATATGGTTCAGGCGGCTTTTTCTGACGTTCCTGCTGATCTTCACGGTATCCATGGTGCCCTGTATGGTGTACTGGTTTCGTACCGGGAGCAGCAGAGGGTTGGCAGAGGATGCGCTGACGGATATGGCCGGAGTGCGGATTCAGGTGAATAACTGCACGGTGAATGTGGAAAACTTTCTCATTTTTATGATTTCTGTGGATTACCAGCCTGACATGGAAGAAGAGGCATTGAAAGCGTTTGCGGTGGCTGCCCGCAGCAGTCTATATGCCCATCTGAACCGGTATCTGCAGGAAACAGCAGCAGAATCGGATGGAGAGGAACAGAATTACAAGACTATACATGCAGACAAACTTGGCGTCATGTATGATGAACCGGCAGAGATGGTCTGTGTTTTCAGTGAGGCGGCCGGTCTGGAAGGGAAAGAACACTGGGCGGATATTTACGATTATGTAAAAAAGGCGGTGGAGATGACGGGTGGGCAGTATCTGGTCTGCACAGATAAAGGAAGAGAAACAGAGGCGGCTGAGGCGGAATCGGTTCCTGTAGATGTGCTCTGGCATGGCTGTTCAGCGGGAAATACCCGTTTTTATGAAGGGAATCTGACAGGACAGGAGGACGGGATTTCTCTTTACAGTCCGCAGCTGAAATCCATGGACGGAAAAGACGGAGAGTTTTCCCGGGCAGTGACGATTACTGTGTACAGCAGGAGAGAACTGGCACAGCTGTTGTGGGAAATTCCAGGGACAGAGGATATTCTGGAGAAAGAAAAAATTCTCAGTTCTTATATTACAATTGAAAATCGGGACAGTTCCGGATACATAACGGAAATGTCTCTGGGAAACCGGGAGATGACGGGTGAAGAAGCAGCACAGCTTTTACAGGTCTCTTCCGGTTGTTTTTATGTTTCAGACCTGTCGGATGACAGTTTGAAGATCGTGACTTTCGGAATCGGAAGGGGGTACGGCATGTCTCTGGCCGGCGCTTCGGCTATGGCTCTGCAGGGGGCAGATTACCGGGAAATCCTGGAATATTATTTTCCTGTATGCGGAGTGAATAATTTTACCTCTTTGGGGACAGAATAGAAGAAGCAGGACCCGGTTCCTCATGTCCTCATGCCTCATCACACACAGGCATGAATGCATGAATGAGGTTTTATGAACCGGGAAGGCTTATTCTAAGAAACAGAGGTGAATGATGTTGAAACGCAACTGGAAGAAGGTATTACGGTCCAGAAAAACTGCATGGATTTTGCTGGTATGTCTGATGGCCGGCGCTGTATCGGGAACGGTATATAAAAACAGCAGGCAGGGAAGGGACATAGAAAGCGAGGCACAGCAGGCCGCTGCGGATGAAGAAGAGCGTCTGCAGGCGCTGGGAGAAGCAGATGCCGGGGAAGAAAATGGTGAAAATACCGGGGAAACAGACAGCAGGGAAGACAATTCTGAAAAAATACAGGCCGCTGCAGAAACAAAGCAGGAGAATGCAGACGAAAATGATGAGGCCGAAGAAGGAAAAGAAGAGACTGCTGATGCAGCGCCTGCATCGGCCCTTGTCAAAACAGACAGCCTCGATTTCCTGACCAAAAATGAACTTTCATGGCCGGTGCAGGGAGAAGTACTGCTGGAATTCAATATGGACAACACGATTTATTTTCCTACTTTAAATCAGTATAAATGCAGTCAGGCCATGGTGATTCAGGCAGAGCAGGGAACACCTGTCTGTGCGCCTGCGGAAGGGATTGTTCTTTCCATCGGCACAGATGAACAGATTGGAAACTATCTGGTTCTCGATATGGGGGACGGCTATCAGACCAAACTGGGCCAGCTGAAAGATATTGAGGTATCGGAAGGCGTGCAGGTACAGGAAGGGGATCTGCTGGCTTACATTGCAGCACCCACGAAATGTTACAGTGTGGAAGGTGATAATCTGTATCTGGAACTTACAGAGAACGGAACACCTGTGGATCCGCTGGATTATCTGAATTGATTCTCTGTCTGTTCAGAGCCGGGACATGTTTTGCGCCGGCTCCGGACAGTTCCCTCCTGTGAATGATCACAGCAGCTGTTACGGTAATCCGTACAGCTTTGATACGGATCCGTTCCCGGCCTGCTCCAGATTCAGGCTGCTCATATAGCTGTTGTGATATCTGGGATCATTGGTTACTTCCCTGATGAACCAGTCCGGCGGAACAAAACTGCCGGCGGCCTGTTCATCGGGGAATTCTACTTCTGCCAGAATCAGACCCTCAAAAACACCCTCAAACACGTCAAGTTCGCAGGTCAGACTGTTCTCAAGAGGAATCAGATACCGGGTTTTGGTAATAACATTGCCGTCAGACTTGGGCAGCAGATGCAGGTAAGCTTCCTCTGTTAAAGGAAGATTATATTCCTCCCGAACCATCATACCGCCGCCCTTGTAAGTCAGATAATAACAATCATCCTGTCTGCGCACCCGTACCACAGGATGGGTACATAAATATCCCTGTTCGATCCTGTGAAAACTGTAACTCTCCAGCGCCATAGGCGGCCGGGAAATCAAAAACTTACGTTCAATCTCCATAATCAAAAATCCTTTCTGCTGTGAATGCTCAAAGTATACCACACATCTGTCCAAACGCCAATCAATTATATGATCCCCTCCCGTTTATCGATGTATTCCCCATTGCGGGTAAGAAAAAAACTGTGGCGGTCATGGAGCCTTACTGACTTCTGTATCCGCCCCGGGGAAACAACGATAGACTTTATCCCTGATATCTGTTAAAATACAGTGGTAGTTTATTCTATAAGGAAGAAGGAGTTTATAATATGGCACAGAATCCTGTAGTTACATTCGAAATGGCGGATGGAAGTATTATGAAAGCAGAGCTGTATCCGGAAATTGCACCGAATACAGTTAACAATTTTATCAGTCTGGTGAAAAAAGGTTATTACGATGGTCTGACTTTCCATCGTGTAATCCCGGGCTTTATGATTCAGGGCGGATGCCCCGATGGTACCGGCATGGGCGGCCCCGGATACAGCATCAAAGGTGAATTTTCACAGAACGGTTTTGTGAATGGACTGAAGCATACGGAAGGCGTTCTTTCCATGGCAAGAACCATGATGCCCAACAGTGCAGGTTCCCAGTTCTTTATCATGCATGCAGCTGCACCTCATCTGGACGGTGCTTATGCCGGATTCGGCAAACTGATCGAAGGACAGGATGTGGTAAACAGCATTGCAAAAGTTGCTACAGACTGGTCGGACAAGCCTCTGGAGCCTCAGGTTATGAAAAAAGTGACCGTAGAGACCTTTGGAACGGATTATCCGGAGCCGGAAAAGTGCTGATGACAAAGCGGAGAAAAGGAACACAATTGCATCAGAAAATTCGGCTGAAAAGATAAAATTTTCCAATTTCGTCATTTTGTAAAATTGACAAGAAGAAAGCGTTTTTTAGAAAGATATAAAGGAAAGAGATATTTGTGAGAAGCGACACAGATATCTCTTTTTTAGTAAATATATTTCAGGAATATTGTCGTATGTGAAAAAAAATATTCACAAAAATCAAAAAAGGTGCTTCCCAAAATCCAAAGTAGTGTTATAATGGATAATCATGAGCGCATTGTGCGTTCAATGTTGTACAGGATTACCATGCGGCTGCATACTGCGGGTGATTTTATTTATAAGAAGTTAAACTTTACCGTACAGGCTGTTTCAGGCCGCGGAAACAATTCTGCTGACTGCCGTTTACCGGCAGCTGTTTTCGGTATACGGTAAAGTTCTTGACTATATTAAGGAGGTCATCACAAAATGGCAAAATGGGTTTATATGTTCACAGAAGGTAATGCAAACATGAGAAACCTTCTGGGCGGCAAAGGTGCAAACCTTGCTGAAATGACAAACTTGGGTCTTCCCGTACCTCAGGGCTTCACAATCACAACAGAAGCCTGCACACAGTATTACGAAGACGGCAGAAAGATCAACGATGAAATCATGGAACAGATCATGGATGCAATCGTTAAGATGGAAGAAGTTACAGGCAAGAAATTCGGCGATCTTGAAAATCCTCTGCTTGTTTCCGTTCGTTCCGGTGCAAGAGCTTCCATGCCCGGTATGATGGATACCATCCTGAACCTTGGTCTTAATGAAGAAGTTGTAGAAGTAGTTGCAAAGAAGACAGGCAACGAAAGATGGGCTCGTGACTGCTACAGAAGATTCATCCAGATGTATTCTGATGTAGTTATGGAAGTGGGTAAGAAATATTTCGAAGAATTAATCGATAAGATGAAAGCTGACAGAGGCGTTACACAGGACGTTGATCTGACAGCAGCTGACCTGAAGGAACTGGCTGATCAGTTCAAGGCTGAATACAAGGAAAAAATCGGCGCAGACTTCCCCGATGATCCTAAGGAACAGCTGATGGGTGCTATCAAAGCCGTATTCCGTTCATGGGACAACCCTCGTGCCAACGTATACCGTCGTGATAACGATATCCCTTATTCATGGGGAACTGCTGTTAACGTACAGGAGATGGCATTCGGTAACTGGTCAGATGAATCCGGTACAGGTGTTGCATTTACCCGTGACCCCGCTACAGGCGAAAAGAAACTGATGGGCGAATTCCTGATGAACGCTCAGGGCGAAGACGTAGTTGCAGGTGTTCGTACTCCTCAGCCGATCTCCGCACTGGCAGATGTTATGCCCGAAGTTTACGAACAGTTTACAAAGGTTTGCTCAACTTTGGAAAATCATTACAGAGATATGCAGGATATGGAATTTACCATTCAGGACAGAAAGCTGTACATGCTGCAGACACGTAATGGTAAGAGAACCGCTCAGGCTGCTCTGAAGATCGCATGCGATCTCGTTGATGAAGGCATGAGAACAGAAGAAGAAGCTGTAGCTATGATTGATCCCCGTAACCTGGATACACTGCTGCATCCCCAGTTCGATGCTGCTGCATTAAAGGCTGCTACCCCTATGGGCAAAGGTCTTGGCGCATCACCCGGTGCTGCATGCGGTAAAGTCGTATTCACAGCTGATGATGCTGTAGAATGGGCTGCAAGAGGCGAAAAGGTTGTTCTGGTTCGTCTTGAAACCTCTCCTGAAGACATCACAGGTATGAAGTCTGCTCAGGGTATCCTGACTGTTCGTGGTGGTATGACATCACACGCAGCTGTTGTTGCACGTGGTATGGGTACCTGCTGTGTATCTGGATGCGGCGACATCACAATGGATGAAGCAAACAAGAAATTCACATTAGCAGGAAAAGAATTCCATGAAGGAGATCCCATCTCCATTGATGGTACAACAGGTAACATCTACGACGGAATCATTCCTACTGTTGACGCTACCATCGCCGGTGAATTCGGAAGAATCATGGCATGGGCTGATAAATACAGAACATTAAAGGTTCGTACCAATGCAGATACTCCTGCAGATGCTAAGAAGGCTGTAGAACTGGGTGCTGAAGGTATCGGTCTCTGCCGTACAGAGCATATGTTCTTCGAAGAAGACAGAATCGCAGCATTCCGTGAGATGATCTGTGCTGACTCTGTAGAAGAAAGAGAAGCTGCACTGGAGAAGATTCTTCCTTACCAGCAGGGCGACTTCGAAAAATTATACGAAGCACTGGAAGGCAACCCGGTTACCATCCGTTTCCTGGATCCGCCTCTGCATGAATTCGTTCCTACAGAAGAAGATGATATCAAGAAACTGGCAGATGCTCAGGGCAAGACTGTAGAAGAAATCAAAGCAATCATTGATTCTCTGCATGAATTCAACCCCATGATGGGTCATCGTGGATGCCGTCTTACCGTTACATATCCTGAAATTGCAAAGATGCAGACAAAGGCTGTTATCCGCGCAGCTCTGAACGTTAAGAAAGCTCATCCCGACTGGGCAATCAAGCCTGAAATCATGATTCCTCTGGTAGGCGAAGTAAAAGAGCTGAAATACGTTAAGAAATTCGTAGTTGAAACAGCAGACGCTGAAATCGCAGCATCCGGCATCGATCTTGAATACGAAGTTGGTACCATGATCGAAATCCCCAGAGCTGCTCTGACAGCTGATGAAATCGCTAAAGAAGCTGACTTCTTCTGCTTCGGTACAAACGACCTGACTCAGATGACATTCGGTTTCTCACGTGACGATGCAGGCAAGTTCCTGGATGCATACTACGATGCTAAGATCTACGAGAACGATCCTTTCGCTAAACTGGACCAGACCGGCGTTGGCAAGTTAATGGATATGGCCATCAAGTTAGGCAAACCCGTTAACCCCAGCCTGCACATCGGTATCTGCGGCGAACACGGCGGAGATCCTTCATCTGTAGAATTCTGCCATAAGATTGGCCTTGACTATGTATCCTGCTCACCTTTCCGTGTACCGATCGCACGTCTGGCAGCAGCACAGGCAGCTATCGCTGAAAAACAGGCTTAATTACGCAGGTAT
>JAQYDI010000038.1 GCA_028724245.1 Lachnospiraceae bacterium | reverse complement strand
TGTGAAAGAGTGTGATACAATGCCATCTGTCAACTGATAAGATACAATAAGTTGACAATTGAACAGTTACAAAATATGAAGAAATAGTATGAGGTACATTATGAAAGAAACATCTGCTGCTAAAAAATCTTCTGCTTCCATTGTGAATATGGTCATGATTGCGGCTATGGCTGCGGTGATCTGTGTTCTGGCGCCGTTGTCTTTGTCGATTCCGTTCAGTCCGGCTCCGATTTCCCTGACGAATCTGGTGCTGTACGTGATCATCTATGTGGAGGGCTGGAAACGGGCCACGGGAAGTTATCTGGTCTATCTTCTGGTTGGTCTGGCAGGTATGCCGGTATTTTCCGGTTTTGGTTCCGGGCCTGCTAAAATGCTGGGACCCACCGGCGGTTATCTGATCGGCATGATTTTCCTGACCGTGATCAGCGGTTATGTTGTGGAGAAAACATCCAAATGGTATCTGCAGTTTGTGGGTATGATTCTGGGTACGCTGGTCACCTATGCATTCGGTACTGCATGGATGGGATACAGCCTGCAGATGAGCTTCGGTGCTGCGCTGGCAGCCGGAGTGATTCCTTTTATTCCCGGAGATCTGGCGAAGATGGTTATTGCATGTATCGTAGGACCCATGCTGCGAAAAAGACTGGCAAAGTCCGGTCTGGGTGTGGGGCTGTAATTCTGCTTTCGGCAGAAAAGGGGTGTCCAGGGGACGCGCAGGGGCGATGATACGAAGTCCTTCTGCGGGCTGAAAATGCCCGCTGTCAGGACTTGTATCATGACCCCTGCGCTGTTTATTGGAGGGCTTTTCCGCGATGGAAAGGGGCGGATTACAGTGGGAGAAGGATGCATATGCCGCCGGCGGGGGTTGTGTTGTGGTTCCTGCGCTGTTTACTGGACACCCCTTTTCTGCGATGGAAAGGAAGAATTACGGCGGGGAGATGGGGTGATCTACAGTAAAAAGTAGTTGCGTCGGCGGGAAAGTTGTGTTATGTTTTTAGTATAATTTTTCTTAAATGAGGCAATCTGAGATGGGAGAGCACGATTGGCATAGTGGGCAGCGATGTCCGGGGGCAGTCGTGCTTTTTTTACAGTCGGACGGTATGTTCAGCGTGCATTTCCGGGCGGCTGCGGGATATTTAAGGACAGGAGGTTATATGATGCATTTAATTGGTACGGAATTGGAGGATTTTTGTGTACAGGCTTATCATGCAGGTGAGTTTGAGGAGGTGACGAAGGAGTCTGTTCTGGGACACTGGTCGGTTTTCTTCTTCTATCCGGCGGATTTTACTTTTGTGTGCCCGACGGAGCTGGGGGATCTGGCGGATTTTTATGAAGATTTTAAGGCGGCAGGTTGTGAAATCTATTCAGTATCAGAGGATACTCATTTTGTTCATAAGGCATGGGCGGATGCTTCTGATACGATCCGGCGGATTTCCTATCCCATGCTGGCTGATCCGGCCGGGAAGCTTGCCCGTTTCTTCGGCGTGCTGGTTGAGGAAGAAGGTCAGGCGCTTCGCGGGACATTTATCCTGAATCCGGAGGGCAAAATCAGAGCTTATGAGGTTCATGATATGGGAATCGGACGCAATGCAGAGGAACTGCTGCGTAAAGTGCAGGCCGCACAGTACGTGGAAGAACACGGTGATCAGGTGTGCCCTGCCAGATGGAAACCCGGTGAAGATACGCTGATGCCCAGCCTTGATCTGGTGGGACTGCTCTAAGAACAACTGTATTGGATTGGGGGATTTATTTTATGATCGATTTGAAAGAGATTTCTTCGGAATGTTCCTTGCTGAATGACAAGCTTTGTCAGGATATCGAAGGAATCATACAAAAGCTGCAGAAGCCGGTGACCATAAAGGCCGTGCTGGATATGGAGCAGGAGAAATCAGTGGAAATGGCGTCTTTTCTGAAACGGTTCTGTGAAATTCCGGCCGGCGCGCCTGTGAATCTGGAATTGTATTCTGTAAAGGAACTTTCAGAAGGGCCGGATGCCGGTACACTTGCCGGAAGTCTGAAGCTGAATACGCAGTATCTGCCGGTTACGGGTCTGTATGCGGACGGTGAATTTTCCGGTGTGTCATTTCATGGAATTCCCGGCGGAAAGGAAATCAATGCCTTTATTCTGGCGGTTTACAATCTGGCCGGTCCCGGACAGGAATTGAGTGAAGGGACAAAGAAGAGGATCCAGAAGCTGAAACGTCCGGTTAATGTAAAAATCTGCGTGTCGCTGGGATGTCATCACTGCTCCGGCCTTGTTACGGCCTGCCAGCGGATTGCCATGCTGAATCCGTTAATCGATGCTGAGATGATCGATGCCAACCTGTATTCCGATCTGGTGGAACAGTATCAGATCAGCCGTGTGCCGTTCATGATCGTCAACGATAAGGACACGTATACAGGCCCCAGAAGCATTGAAGACCTGGTGGTACTGTTTAAGAACAGCAGATGATTATCACAGAATGTACAATGGGGCTGTTTTTTAATTCAAAACTGTAGGTTTAGTACAAATAAAAATGCACATTGTCTGAAAAACATTGTTTAATCGTACAAAAAAATAAAAACAACTTGCATAAAATATAACAATATGCTAAACTGATTTCAGATAAAAAAAGAATGCGTAGTGAGATGGGAGAGCACAGTAAAAACAGCAGAAATGCTGCTGAGAAACTGTGCTCTTTTTTATCGAAAATACGCAGAATCAGGTTTCTTTTTGTGGAGGAAAGATGGACCAGCGATTTTACGATATGATTGAAGCCAATCCGGTGATTGCAGCAGTAAAGAATAACGAAGGACTGGAGGAATGCTGCAGGCTGGAAGATATAAAGGTTATATTTATCCTTTATGGAAGCATATGTAATATAGGAGCGATCGTCAAGAAGATTAAAGATGCGGATAAGATCGCACTGGTACATATCGATCTGGTAAACGGACTGGCAAGCAAGGAAGTTGCAGTAAATTTTATCAGGTACAATACAGAAGCAGATGGAATTATTACAACGAAACCGATGCTGATCAAGAGAGCAAAAGAGCTGGGGCTTCATACGATTCTCAGAGTATTTCTCCTTGATTCCATGGCTTATCAGAATATCGATAAGGAAATTGCCATGGTAAGACCGGACATTATAGAAGTTCTTCCGGGACTGATGCCGAAGGTAATACGGAAAATTACGAAAAATGTCAGGATTCCTGTAATTGCGGGAGGATTGATTTCCGAAAAGGAAGATGTGGTAGCCGCGCTGGGGGCGGGTGCTATCTCGGTATCGACCACCAATCCGTCCGTATGGCAGATGTAGAATGAATTTGCAGGGGGACCAAACCGCTGCCTGCAATTTATTATATGGCTTCAGAGAAGGGCCGAAACAGGCTGACGTTCGGGGGATGAACGGAGGCTGCAACCAATTTTCAATATTTTAAGGAGGTATATTTTTATGGCAAAGTATGTAATGGCACTGGACGCAGGTACGACAAGCAATCGCTGTATTCTTTTCAATGAAAAGGGCGAGATGTGCAGTGTAGCACAGAAAGAGTTTACTCAGTATTTCCCGAAACCGGGCTGGGTTGAACACGATGCCAACGAAATCTGGTCAACACAGCTGGGGGTTGCTGTGGAGGCTATGTCAAAGATCGGTGCAACAGCAGAAGATATTGCTGCAATCGGTATTACGAATCAGCGTGAAACCACCATTGTATGGGACAAAGAAACAGGTGAACCCGTTTATCATGCAATCGTATGGCAGTGCCGCAGAACTTCCGAATACTGCGACAGCCTGAAAGACAAAGGTCTGACAGAGACATTCCGCAAGAAAACAGGTCTTGTAATCGATGCTTATTTCTCCGGTACAAAGTTAAAATGGATCCTTGACAATGTGGAAGGTGTCAGAGAACGTGCTGAAAGAGGCGAGCTGTTATTCGGTACTGTTGAAACATGGCTGATCTGGAAACTGACCAAGGGCGCAGTACATGTAACCGATTATACCAACGCATCCCGTACCATGCTGTTCAACATCACGGAACTGAAATGGGACGATGAGATCCTGGCTGAACTGAATATTCCCAGGTGCATGCTCCCCGAAGTAAAACCTTCAAGCTGCATTTACGGTGAATCCGATCCTTCATGGTTTGGCGGAGCAATCCCGATCGGCGGCGCTGCAGGCGATCAGCAGGCTGCTCTGTTCGGACAGACCTGCTTCAATCCCGGCGAAGCAAAGAATACATACGGTACCGGCTGCTTCCTGCTGATGAACACAGGTGAGAAACCCGTTTTCTCAGAGAATGGTCTGGTAACTACAATCGCATGGGGGCTGGACGGCAAAGTCAACTATGCTCTGGAAGGTTCTATTTTCGTAGCAGGCGCTGCAATCCAGTGGCTGCGTGATGAGATGAGACTGATCGATTCTTCACCGGATTCCGAATACATGGCCAACAAGGTAAAAGATACCAACGGCTGCTATGTAGTTCCCGCATTTACCGGTCTGGGCGCTCCTCACTGGGATCAGTACGCAAGAGGTACCATCGTAGGTATCACCCGTGGTGTGAACAAGTATCATGTAATCCGTGCAACTCTGGAATCTCTGGCTTATCAGACCAACGACGTTCTGCAGGCCATGAAGGCTGATTCCGGTATCGAACTGGCAGCTCTGAAGGTTGACGGCGGCGCAAGTGCCAACAACCTGCTGATGCAGATCCAGTCCGATATTATCAACGCTCCTGTTAACCGTCCCTGCTGCGTGGAAACAACCGCTATGGGTGCTGCTTATCTGGCAGGTCTGGCTGTTGGTTACTGGGCAAGCAAGGAAGATGTTATCAAGAACTGGGCAATTGACCGTACATTTACACCTTCCATTGATGAAGCAGACCGCGCTGCAAGAATCAAAGGCTGGAACAAGGCTGTAAAATATGCTTACGGATGGGCAAAAGAAGACTGATAACAATATGATTCGGATTTACACATAATATTATGATAGGAGGATTTCATTATGTTACCTTATATAGCAGAATTTATCGGAACAGCCATGCTTATTTTACTTGGTGATGGTGTAGTAGCTAACGTAACATTAAATAAATCAGGTATGAAGGGTGCAGGTTCCATTCAGATCACATTTGCATGGGGTCTTGCAGTTATGGTTCCCGCATTTATCTTCGGTGCAGCTTCCGGTGCTCATTTTAACCCGGCACTGACCATTGCACTGGCAGTTGACGGATCATTTGCATGGTCCATGGTTCCCGGTTATATTATCGCACAGTTTGCAGGTGCATTCGTAGGTGCATGTCTCGTTTATGTTCTGTTCAAGGATCAGTTTGACGCAACCGAATCCCCCGCAACAAAACTGGGCGTATTCTCAACGGGTCCCTCTGTTCCCAACATGCCTCTTAATATTTTAAGCGAAGCAATCGGTACATTCGTACTGGTATTCGCAATCAAAGGTATTGCACAGGTTCAGGACTGTGCTCCCGGTCTCAGCAACTTCCTGGTATTCGGCATCATCGTATCCATCGGTATGTCATTAGGCGGTCTGACCGGTTATGCGATCAACCCTGCCCGTGACCTTGGTCCCCGTATTGCACACAGTATCCTGCCTATCAAAGGCAAAGGCGATTCCAACTGGGGTTATGCACCTGTTGTTATCGTAGGACCGATCATTGGCGCAATTGCAGCAGTTCTGTTATACGGCGTTATCCCGTGGTAAGATTTTCCGGTAGATACGTTTAATCTGTAAAATCAGCCATATTTTTCATAGCATGGAGTCTCTCAGACAAGGACATAATATCTGATACGGTTTTACACTGTATGGTCTGAGCAGGCTCCATACGACAGAAAGGGGAGGAATTGATTATGTATGATATTGTAATTATTGGAGCGGGTGTTTCCGGCAGCGCTTCTGCCAGAGAACTTTCCCGTTACCAGGCGTCCATCTGCGTACTGGAAAAAGGCGAGGACGTATGCAGTGGAACTTCCAAAGCCAACAGTGCCATTGTACATGCAGGCTTCGATGCTGCAAATGGCTCTCTGATGGCAAAACTGAATGTGCAGGGGAATCAGATGATGGAGCAGTTATCGAAGGATCTGGACTTCCCTTTCAAAAGAAACGGTTCGCTGGTTGTCTGCACAGACGAGGCAACCAGACCCGGTCTGCAGGAACTGTATGAACGCGGCGTGAAAAACGGCGTGCCGGATCTTCGGATCATCGAAAGAGACGAACTGGTGGCTATGGAGCCCAATATTTCCGATGAAGCGGTTGCTGCCTTATATGCCCCTACCGGCGGCATTGTATGTCCCTTCAATTTGAATATTGCCATGGCAGAAAATGCTTATGACAACGGCGTGGAATTCCGGTTTAATACAGAGGTAACCGGTATCCATAAGGAAGAAGAAGGCTTTACGATTTTCACCAATAACGGAACCGTAAGAACCCGTTACATTGTCAATGCGGCAGGTGTTTACGCGGATAAGATCAACAATATGATCAGTGAGAACAAGATGAAGATCACGGCCAGAAGAGGCGATTACTGTCTGCTGGACAAGAGTGCAGGCGGACATGTTTCCCGCACTGTTTTTGCACTTCCTACCAAGATGGGCAAAGGTATCCTCGTATCTCCTACTATTCACGGCAACCTGCTCATCGGTCCTACTGCAGTGGATATTGACGATAAAGAAGGCACCAATACCACAAGAGCCGGCCTTGACGAGGCAATTACCAAATCCGCAATTACCGTGAAAAATATCCCCATGCGTCAGGTGATCACTTCATTTGCCGGTCTTCGTGCTCATGAAGACAGACATGAATTTATCATCGGCGAAGCGGAGGATGTACCCGGATTTATCAATTGTGCAGGTATCGAATCGCCCGGTCTGACTGCAAGCCCCGCCATCGGCGTAATGGTAGCGGATATTCTGCAGGAAAAGATGGGACTTGTTAAGAAAGACAATTTCATTGCAACACGCAAAGGCGTTCTGAACCCGGAAAATCTCTCTCTGGAGGAGCGCAATGAGCTGATTAAGAAAAATCCCGCGTACGGCAATATTATCTGCCGCTGCGAGATGATCACCGAAGGCGAGATCCTGGATGCCATTCACAGACCTCTGGGAGCCCGTTCTCTGGATGGCGTAAAACGCAGAACGAGAGCAGGCATGGGACGCTGTCAGGCTGGTTTCTGTTCACCCAGAACCATGGAAATCCTGGCAAGAGAAGTTCCCGGATTTACCATGTATGATGTAACAAAATCAGGCGGTGATTCCGCAATTGTTGTGGGCACCAATAAAGACCGTTTATAGGAGGACAGCGATATGAAATATTATGATATTGTAATTATCGGCGGAGGTCCTGCCGGTCTTGCTGCCGCTGCTTCCGCAAAAAGAAATGGCGTGGACAGCATCCTGATTCTGGAACGTGATAAAGAGCTTGGCGGTATCCTGAATCAGTGCATACACAACGGATTCGGACTTCACACGTTTAAAGAAGAACTGACAGGCCCCGAATATGCGGGACGTTTCATCGATCAGGTGAAAGAACTTGGAATTGAATATCTGCTGAATACCATGGTTATGGATATCAGCACTGACAAGGTGGTTACTGCCATGAACCGTACCGACGGTATGTTCCAGGTGCAGGCAAAGGCCGTAATTCTGGCAATGGGCTGCAGAGAACGTGCAAGAGGCGCGCTGAACATCCCCGGCTACCGTCCTGCCGGTATTTTCTCAGCAGGTACTGCCCAGCGTCTTGTAAATATCGAAGGTTATATGCCCGGACGCGAGGTTGTTATTCTGGGTTCCGGCGATATCGGGCTGATCATGGCAAGACGTATGACACTGGAAGGTGCAAAAGTTAAGGTTGTTGCCGAACTGATGCCCTACTCCGGCGGCCTGAAGCGTAACATCGTACAGTGTCTGGACGATTTCGGCATTCCGCTGAAACTGAGCCACACGGTAGTTGATATCGAGGGCAAGGAACGTGTGGAAGGCATTACGCTGGCAGAAGTGGATGCAAAAGGCAAACCGATTCCCGGCACAGAAGAACATTATACCTGTGATACCCTGCTTCTTTCCTGCGGTCTGATCCCTGAAAATGAACTTTCAAGAGGTATCGGCGTGGATATGAGTCCTGTTACCTCCGGCCCTCTGGTAAATGAGAGTCTGGAAACCAGCGTGGAAGGTGTATTTGCCTGCGGTAATGTACTCCATGTACACGATCTGGTGGATTTCGTATCTGAAGAGGCTGCCGCAGCAGGCAGAAATGCAGTAAAATATGTGAAATCACTGGATGCCGGCACAAAGGCTGAGGAAGCAAAAGAAATTAAGATCGTTCCCACAGACGGCGTTCGTTATACTGTTCCCGTTACGGTTCATCCGGACCGCATGGACGATACGCTTACGGTACGTTTCCGTGTGGGCAATGTATTCAAAGATCATTATATAGCAGTTTATCTCGATGATGAGCGTATTTACCATAAGAAACGCCAGATCATGGCGCCCGGCGAGATGGAACAGGTGAAGCTGGAGAAGGAAAAACTGGCTCAGTATCCTGACCTGAAAACAATTACGATCAAATTGGAGGAGGAATAGGCGATGATCAAAAAGGAACTTACCTGTATCGGCTGCCCCATGGGCTGTCCTCTGACTGTGGAGATGGAAGGCAGTGAAGTAAAGAGCGTAGCCGGTTTTACCTGCAAGCGCGGTGACGTATATGCGAGAAAAGAAGTAACCAATCCCACCAGAATCGTAACCAGCACCGTTCGCGTAACCGGAAGTTCCATGACTCACATGGTATCCGTAAAAACAAAAGAAGACATCCCCAAGGACAAGATATTTGCCTGTGTGGAAGCATTGAAGAATATTACGGTAGCAGCTCCGGTACATATCGGCGATGTGATTCTCACGGATGTGGCAGGAACCGGCGTTGATATTATTGCAACCAGAAATGCGTAAATAAGTGCATGCAGACAGCATGCGGAAAGGAGAATATTATGGCTAAAAAAGCTCCTGAAAGTGCCGGATGGGCAAACTTAAACGGCATGGCTGACGATGAAGATAAGACCTGTGCATTAAACGATATGAACTGCGTAGGAGAAGATGATGACTCCACCTGCGGAATCAATGACATGAACTGCACGGGTGATGATGACGACTCTACCTGCAGTATCAATAATATGAACTGCGAAGAATAAGGCTGGGGGCTGCAATTCTGCATTCGGGGCAGAAAAACAGTGTCCAGGGGACGCGCGGGGTGCGCGATACGAAGTCCTTTGGCGGGCTGGGAATGCCCGCTGTCAGGACTTGTATCGTGCACCCCGCGCTGTTTTTGGCATGCTTTTCTGCGATGGAAAGGGAGAATTGCGGCGGGAGTGGGGGCGTTTTTGTGCTTGTTGGAAAGGGAGAATTGTAGTGGGCTGGGGGCATTTTTTGAAAATGGTTTGATTTTTTCGTTGGGAATGGATATAATAATACCAAATCAGGATTTAGTAAATCCTGATTTGGTATTTTGTGGAAGGGGGTAAGTGTGTGTTTATAGGCAGAGAGGCGGAATTGAAATTTTTGAATGATAAATATGAGGAGGATGGTGGGCAGCTTTTGGTGCTGTATGGCAGGCGGCGTGTGGGTAAAACGGAGACTTTGCGGGAGTTTTGTAAAGAGAAACCGCATGTGTTTTTTTCCTGTACGCAGACGACTGATCGGGTACAGCTTCGGAATTTTTCGAGCCGCATGCTTATGGAAGATATTCCTGCGAAAAGTTATATTTCTGAGTTTGCTGATTGGGAAAAGGCGTTTCGAGCCATTTCGGATCTGCCCTACGGTGATGCGAAAAAGCTTGTTGTGATCGATGAGTTTCCGTACATGTGCCGATGCAATAAAAGTATTCCCTCTATTTTGCAGAATCTTTGGGATGCGGAGCTTCGGTACTGCAATGTGATGATTATTCTTTGCGGCAGTGCTATGAGTTTTATAGAGAAAGAACTGCTTGCGGAGAAAAATCCTCTTTACGGCAGAGCCACTGGTATCTATAAAATGAAAGAAATGGGCTTTTATGATGCTGCAAAGTTTTTTCCGGATTATTCTGCCCGTGACAAGGTGATGGCTTATGCTGTGCTTGGCGGTATTCCTCATTATCTGCGTCAATGGAACCCAAAACTGTCGGTTGATGAAAATATTAAGCGAAATATTTTGACAAAGGGCTGTATTCTTTACAGTGAAGTGGATTTTCTGCTTCATCAGGAACTTCGGGAAACACCGATTTATAACTCTATCATTGAAGCTGTGGCGCTGGGAAATACCAGACTGAATGATATCAGTCAAAAGTCGCTTGTGGAGGATACCTCCAAGACTAGTGTTTATCTGAAAAATCTGATTGAGCTTGGCATTGTACAGAGGGAATTTTCTGTTGATACGAAAACGAAGGAGCAGGCCAATTCAAGCCGAGGAACCTATCGACTGACAGATAATTTCTTTCGTTTCTGGTATACTTTTGGTTTTGCGAATTTTTCTCAGCTTGAGGACGGCGATGTGGACGGCGTTTACGAATATGTCGTAAAACCGGCTCTGCATGAGTTTGCGGCGTTTCCTTTTGAGGATGTTTGCCGCGAGTTTATTCGCAAAAAACAGAAGAAAAACGAGCTGCCTTTTCGTTATGCCAGAATGGGACGCTGGACAGGAAAAACAACTGTTCGTGATGAAAAAGCGGCCGGAGGTTTGCGGATAGCAGAAACTGAGATAGATCTTTTAGGCATTAGCAGAGAAGCAAAGGAATATTTAATAGGAGAGTGTAAATTCAAAAATAGCCCGTTTTCTTACTCGGAATATCTTGACACATTGGCTAAACTCACACCGCTTAAAGAGAAAGCAAAATTCCATTATGCATTGTTTTCAGAAAGTGGATTTGATGAAAAAATCATGGTCGATGCAAAGAAAAGGGGAACACAGCTTTATTCACTTGATCAGATCGTTAATTATAGATAAGGGGGCTGCAATTCTGTTTTCCGGGGCAGAAAAGTGGTGTCCGGGGGACGCGGGAGGATCATGATACGAAGTCCTTCTGCGGGCTGGGAATGCCCGCTGACAGGACTTGTATCATGATCCTCCCGCTGTTTTTTGACATGCTTTTTCTGCGATGGAAAGGGAGAATTGCGGCGGGCTGGGGGCGTTTTTGTGCTTGTTGGAAAGGGAGAATTGTGGTGGGATGAGGGGTACATATTGATATTATATCACTGTGGTGATATAATATCTGCAGGTTTGGAGGGTAGTTTATGGAGAAGTTGATTACGGTGTATCATGGTTCTGATAAAGTTGTGGAACAGCCGGTTTTTGGCGGGGGGAGAAGGAATAACGATTTTGGTTATGGTTTTTATTGTACAGCAAGTGAGGAGATAGCGAAGGAGTGGGCGGTGTCTTCTCTGCGGGATGGTTTTGCCAACCGGTATACACTGGATACTGAATACTTGAGGGTTTTGAATTTAAACAGTCCGGATTATACGATACTGAACTGGATTGCTGTTTTGGTGGAGCATCGTCTGTTTTCTGTTAAAACGCCTGTGGCTGGACGGGCAAAAAGATATTTGATCGATCATTTCGGTGTCAATGTGAATGCTTTTGATCTGATTACAGGCTACCGCGCAGATGATTCTTATTTTGATTATGCAGAATCATTTTTGAATAATGGTATTTCGGTGGAGCAGCTTGCGCGTGCTATGCGGCTCGGGAAGTTAGGCGAGCAGATCGTTATCAAATCAAAGTTCGCTTTTTCCCGGTTGAAATACGAAGGATTCGATATTGCTGAAAAAGATCGGTATTATGTTCTCCGCAAAGCCAGAGATGATGAGGCCAATCAGCTTTACTGGAGGATACTTGAAGAAGAAAGTGATGGACTTTATATTCAGGATATTATGAGAGGGGGCATTGAAAACGATGATCCACGCATACCGGCAAATATATTTGAGTAAAGCGCAGTCGGTGCTTGGTGATGCTTTTGATTATGCGGTTAATGTATGCGGTATTCCCGGCAATGATTTTGTAAAGCTGTTCATTGCAAGTTCCATAAGCGGAAGAATGGAAAATGGTGAACCGGCCTGTCTTGCAGGAAAAAGCGGTATTGAAATTGTTGTGGAAATTGTTGCAGAAACGAAGGGACAGGAGCTTCAGGTGATGCCGCAGAAGCAGTTCGGACGTTCCAGGGAGTACTGGATTGGATGGGCAGCTGCGTATTATCAATGGTATTCAGGCCGAAAGTACAGGGATATTTTTAAAGCGGTTTCCTTTCGGGAACTGCAGAAAATGTATTATACTCTCCACGAGGCGGATATTACAAAGTTTACGGATATCATGGATTTGCGGATGAAGGAAGTCTTTTCTGAAACGAATTTGAAACGTATCCGCATGGCATATGGATTAACTCAGGCAGAACTGGCAAAGCGTTCCGGTGTCAGTCTCCGTTCCATTCAGATGTATGAACAGAGAAATAAAAACATTAATAAGGCAAGTGCGGAAACAGTATACCGGCTTGCAAAGGTGCTTGGATGCACAATGGAAGATCTGATTGAGAAATAGGTGGTGGGGCTGCAATTCTGCTTTCGGGGCAGAAAAGTGGTGTCCAGGGGACGCGGGAGGATCATGATACGAAGTCCTTCTGCGGGCTGGGAATGCCCGCTGACAGGACTTGTATCATGGTCCTCCCGCTGTTTGTTGGCATGCCTTTTCTGCGATGGAAAGGGAGAATTGCAGTGGGATGGGGACGTATTTTTGGTTCATGGTTTGCTGAACAGTGAAAATGAGTTCTCATTCTGGGCCAGATCTGGCAAGGAGCTTCCTGTACGGATATAAATTTTCCTTTTCCCCTGCCTTGACTTTTCAAAATGGAATGTTATAATTGAGGCAGTTGGCGGGTTTTTGGCAGGTCATCAAGTCAGGTGATATGATAAGGTGATGCAGCAGGGCGGTCTGCGGCCCGGCAGCGGATAGTGAGATTGCGTTGATACAGGAACACGGTCTGGGAAGGCATCAGAGAAGGATACATGTGGTGTGAGTATCCCTGCGGGAACAGATCAGGTGACCGCCTGTGGAGCGGCTTTAATAGAGCACGGGTCAGCCCGTTACAGCTGGAATGAGAGGCCGGAAGGTGCTGAGTCGGATTGTATATGTAATATGTACCTGTACAGAATATACAGTTGAGATGGTATGCAGTGCTTCGGGCAAGACGGGTGGAACCGCGGATAATCGTTTATTCGTCCCTGGCAGATTTATGATCTGCCGGGGACTTTTTTATATAATAGGAAACTGCGTTTCCTATTATATAAAAACGCTCCGCGGGGATCGCACTGCGGCGGAAAGGAAGATGTCACTGAAGTGACCCGCCGCAGGCGGAGAATCTCGTGGAACGAGATTCTTTTTTATAATATAATCAGAAAGGAAAGCGAACATTATGAAGATTACTTTGAAAGATGGTTCTGTAATTGAGTATGCAGAAGCAAAGTCTGTGATTGATATCGCTGCTGATATCAGCGAGGGTCTGGCGCGTATGGCATGTGCCGGTGAGATCGATGGAAAGGTTGTTGATCTGAGAACGGTTGTTGAGAAAGACTGCAGCCTGAATATTCTGACATTTAATGATGAAAAGGGTAAGGCGGCTTACCGTCATACTGCTTCTCATGTGCTGGCGGAGGCAGTGAAGAACCTGTATCCCGAGGCAAAGCTGGCGATCGGTCCTTCCATTGATACCGGTTTTTACTATGATTTTGATATGCCGCCTCTGTCCAGAGAAGATCTGGACAAGATCGAAGCTGAGATGAAGAAGATCATCAAAAAAGGCGAAAAGATTACAAGATACACGCTGCCCAGAGCGGAAGCAATCAAATTTATGGAAGAAAAGGGCGAACCCTATAAGGTGGAACTGATTCAGGATCTGCCGGAGGATGCTAAGATTTCTTTCTACGATCAGGGAGGATTTGTTGATCTGTGTGCAGGCCCTCATCTGATGAGTACAAAGCCCATTAAGGCATTCAAGCTGATTTCCTCATCAGGCGCTTACTGGAGAGGAAGCGAGAAGAATAAGATGCTGACCAGAATTTACGGTACTGCATTTACAAAGAAGGATGAGCTGAAAGAATATCTGGCTTATCTGGAGGATATCAAGAAACGTGACCACAACAAGCTGGGCCGCGATCTGGAGCTGTTTACAACAGTTGACGTTGTTGGACAGGGTCTGCCGCTGTTCATGCCCAAGGGTACAAAGATCATCCAGACTCTGCAGAGATGGATCGAGGATGAAGAAGAAAAGCGCGGTTACGTGAGAACACGTACTCCTCTGATGGCAAAAAGCGATCTGTATGTGATTTCCGATCACTGGGCTCATTACAAAGATGGTATGTTCGTACTGGGTGATGAAGAAAAGGATAAAGAAGTATTTGCCCTTCGTCCCATGACCTGTCCTTTCCAGTATTATGTATACAAGGCAACACCCAAGTCCTATCGCGACCTGCCTTACCGTATGGGTGAAACTTCCACTCTGTTCCGTAACGAGGACTCCGGGGAAATGCACGGTCTGACCCGTGTGCGTCAGTTTACCATTTCCGAAGGTCATCTGGTGCTGATGCCCGAACAGCTGGAAGAAGAGTTCAAGGGCTGTGTGGATCTGGCAAAATACTGCCTGACAACACTTGGTCTGCAGGATGATGTAACCTACCGTATGTCCAAATGGGATCCCAACAATGCGGATCATTATCTGGGCGACGCCGAGATGTGGGATACCGTGGAAAATACCATGAGAACCATTCTGGATGATATCGGTCTGGAATACACGGAAGCTGCAGGTGAGGCTGCTTTCTATGGTCCCAAGCTGGATATTCAGGCGAAAAATGTATACGGCAAGGAAGATACCATGATCACGATTCAGATCGATATGTTCCTGGCAGAACGTTTTGATATGAGTTATGTGGACAGAGACGGACAGAAGAAGCGTCCTTACATCATTCACAGAACTTCCATGGGCTGCTACGAAAGAACACTTGCATGGCTGATCGAAAAATATGCCGGTGCATTCCCCACATGGTTATGTCCGGAACAGGTACGCGTGCTGCCTATTTCCGAGAAATATCTGGATTACGCCAATAAGGTAAATGAACAGCTGCAGGCCAACAATATCCTGTCCACAGTGGATACCCGTTCCGAAAAGATCGGTTACAAAATCCGTGATGCGCGGATGCAGAAGATCCCCTACATGCTGGTTGTGGGCCAGAAGGAAGAAGAACTGGGCGTTGTTGCTGTAAGAAGCAGATTCAAAGGCGATGAAGGCCAGAGAAGTCTGGATGACTTCATCAACGATATCTGTAAGGAAATCCGCACCAAGGAAATCAGAAAGGTTGAGGTTGAAGAATAATCATGAAAATGATCTCCTGGAACGTGAATGGCCTGCGCGCCTGTGTAACAAAGGGTTTCCTTGATTTTTTCAAGGAAGCGGATGCGGACCTGTTCTGTATTCAGGAAAGTAAGCTGCAGGAGGGACAGATCGATCTGGACCTCCCCGGCTATTACCAGTACTGGAACTACGCAGAGAAAAAAGGTTACTCCGGCACTGCCATTTTCACAAAAAAAGAGCCCCTGTCGGTCAGATACGGCATGGGAATCGAAGAGCATGATAAGGAAGGCCGCCTGATTACACTGGAGTTTGAGGACTTTTATTTTATCACCTGTTACACCCCCAATTCCCAGAGTGAGCTTGCCCGGCTTGATTACCGCATGAAATGGGAGGATGATTTCAGGGCATATCTGAAGGAACTGGAAAAAACAAAACCCGTTGTTTTCTGCGGTGATCTAAATGTTGCCTACTCGGAAATCGACCTGAAAAATCCCAAAACCAACCGGAAAAATGCAGGCTTTACCGATGAAGAGCGCGGAAAATTCGGTGAACTGAAAGCAGCAGGCTTCATTGACACTTTCCGTTATTTTTATCCCGACCGGGAAGGCATCTATTCCTGGTGGAGCTACCGGTTCAGTGCAAGAAAGAAGAACGCAGGCTGGCGTATTGACTATTTCTGCGTATCGGAAAGTCTGAAAGACCGCCTGGAGGACGCCGAAATCCTGACAGATGTCATGGGTTCCGACCACTGCCCGGTGGTATTATATATGAAATGAGCGGGTTTGCATTAAAGCTTCTGGCTCTGGTTCTGATGATCATCGATCACTGCGGACTGGTTCTGTTTGCGGGGACTTCCCTGTACCTGCCCTGCCGCATTCTGGGCCGGATCGCATTTCCTATCTATGCATTTTTGATCACAGAAGGCTATATACACACACGAAACGTGAAAAAATACGCCGGACGGCTGCTTGCTTTTGCGCTGCTGTCGGAAATTCCATTTGACTATGCATTTTTCAGAACACCGCTTTATATGGGATATCAGAATGTATTTTTTACACTGGTACTGGGACTGGGAGCGCTGGTATGCATGGACGGAATACTGGGAAGAAGCAATATCAGTAAAATCCTGCTGGCCGCGCTCGTTGTGATCGCGGAACTGGCCCATGTTGATTACGGGGCATTCGGCGTTCTCGTTATCGTACTGTTTTACCTGTTCCGGGATCAGAAGGTGAAATGCATGGCTTCTGTGGCAGCGGCGCTGATTCTCCATGGCTTTCTGGGAGGCTTTTATATTGAAGGCTTCGGGGCCATCGCACTGATTTTCATCCTGCTGTACAATGGGAAAAAAGGGCAGTATCCCTTTCCATCCCTTCTTTTTTATGCGGCCTATCCGCTGCATCTGCTGATTCTGGGG
>JAQYDI010000037.1 GCA_028724245.1 Lachnospiraceae bacterium | reverse complement strand
ATCTGCTTCCATTGGTTCCTCCAGATTATTTTTCTGGATTCCATTGTACAGGATTATTTCGGATATGTCACCGTTTTCCTGTATACAATCTATCATACTTATCTTTTTTTGAACATCCCTAAAAACGTGCGTTTACCGTGTGGCGCTTACGGTTCCATGCAGCTGATAAATATATTGCCGGCCGCCCTGAACATGGCCTCAGCCGATTCGATGGGCATTCCCGCAGTACTTCCGGTCTCGGGATTCCATATATAAACATTCTCGTTGCCAATGCCCGTGATCAGTACAGCGCCCTCAGAGGTCATGGCATAAATAGGATGATCATGCCCGATATAGTAATATGCAATCTGACTCAGAGAGCATCCTGTCAGATCATAGGCTATGGTATTCATTCCTCTCTGCAGCATCTGTACATCTGTCAGACCTTCCTCTTCCATATCGGAAAATGACTCCGCATACGTTCCGCCTTCATATGCCGCAAATGTCTGCATACACACGTATTTGCGTTCTTTCTTCGACGATGCCGTCTTCGAAGAAGAAACTCCCAGCATACTGTATCCGCGGTATCCGCGTCTCATCACGTAATGTCCGCTGCTGTCCGTAACATATCCCACATCATCGTAGACAAGAGCAACTGCTTCGGCAATTGTAGGACATACAGCCTGAAGCTTCCCTCTGGAATAAGCAAAATACATGCCATCCTCCGCGATCCCACTCAGACTGATTTTAAGATAGGAACTGTCACTGACAGAGATTCTGTCAACTTTTACAAAATCTTCTCCTGCACTGCCGGAATCCGTTTTCAGATACCAGCGGCGAGATCCATCTGCCGCTTCACCGGTAACCAGAAGTTCCTCTTCCGCTGTAACCTGATTGACATTCTCGATCAAGGCATCATCAGAAGTCTCTATCAGAGAAGTTCCGGTGATTCTGGAGCGTTTCAGAAGCACGCTCCCGTTCTCCATCAAAGCATCTGTAATGAGAATGCCATCTTTTTCGTAAACAGCGGCACATTCACCTTTTGAATCGATAACTTCCAAAGCGTACATGGGATAATCCGTGTATTTGCAGAACGTCTCATAATCAGACTGCCGGATTTTGCCCGCTACAAGATCCTCATCAACAAATCCCACCGCATGCAGATACTCCCCGTCTTCTGCCGTAACGGTATTCTGATGTCCGTCCTCCAGATAGAGGATCTGGATCCGTAAAGCCCCTGCGTTGCTCCGCTCTTCTTCCCAGGCAATCACACTGCTGTCATTATTGATAACCAGGGCATCATCCGCCACATCTTCCACAACAGTCATATACTCTTTTCCGGCAAAATCAATGGCATAAATCCGGCCGTTCAGCATCAGATAAAACAACTCCTGTTTATTAACATAGGCAAGCTGGCCGATCTCCTCCTTCAGAATTGCATAGGAACGATCAAATGGAAGATAAAATACTTCCTCCAGACAGTTCTCTCCGGCATCATAGCTGTAGAAAACCAGTCCCACGCTGCCTTCATGATTGCCGTTATTCATATATCCATATAGAATGAATGTCACATCGCCTTTATCATCCACAGACACCAGTTTGATATCATGCTCTTTATAATCAGCGCGAACGTCAGCCTCATCCTGTGAAAAACTGAATACCCTTATCAGTGCACTGCTGCCGGATTCTGTTCTGCGGTTCAGCCACAATTCTCCATCCATCACGAAAGCCTGACACATACCCTCCGCGCTGTTCATAACATGAATGGAATCATCCTCCACGATTCCCAGACAAATCTGCTTATCCTCCACAGAATCCCCTGTCAGTACTTCGTTGGCTGTCCGTTCATAATTCAACATATACCAGTATCCACTGGAGGTCTGCACCGTAAAAATCTCCTGCACATCACAGATATGCTCTTTCCCTTCCTCATCCTTGAAGGAAACGCGGGACTCCATACGGAATGTACCGATACTGTTGTTAATGTCAGTCAGATAAATACGGCTTTCCCCCTGCTGCTTTGGATTCAGATGGTTCCACAAAAGCTGCGAATAGCTGCTGTTCAGCGTAACTTTTCCCAGAGAACCACTGGTATCCGTGGTAGTCTTCATATAAGAAGCCATGCCGGAAGCTTTGGAAGTATCCATGGTACGTTCATGAAAATCCTGTATAAATCCAATCATATCTCCTGTCTGCAGAGAATCCGACAGAACGATTCTGGTATAGTAAACCACTTTTTCGTGACTCTTCGTCTGAAGAATGATCTGGAGCTGATACTCCTTATCCATTTCCAGGAGGTTCTGTATGGGCAGCGTAACCAGAAGCTCACTGCTTCCATCTTCCGCTTCACTCTCACTCCATGAATCAACTTCCGTGCTCTCTACCAGCTGGGTCGTATCCAAACTGCGAACTTCATAACTGATCCGTTTCACTTCGTCACCGTCCGCCGTAATCTTCAGCTGCAGTTTCCGGTCTTCAGGCAGCGGAGTCACCGTATCGCGCATATACCGACCCACCATATCATCCACATATCCGTGCATCAGATTCATATATATATTATCAATCTTTGTCTCCACCACCGGAAGTGCTGCATCTTCCCGATTCAGAACTACATTCTCTACCGGTGTTTCTCTGCGGGACAATACAAAAACAACCGCTACTGTTGCCATAAAAAGCAAAAGCAGCACAATGATCCTGATAATGATCCGTTTATGTCTGCGCTTCATGTTTATACCAATAATCTCCAATCTTTTAAATTTTCGTTACTGTTCAGAACCAACCCCGAAAACACTGTGTGTTTCCGTAAATTTATGTAATTGTAGCAATACTGTATATGTTTGTCAAACACGGGTTGAAAAAAGCTGCCGCAGCACCAACTTCCATGATACTGCAGCAGCCTCCCTGATCCCGTCGCCGGTAAGCAGCCGGCTGTTATTTCTTCTTCATGTTGTTCAGATAACGGTAAACAGTAGGGATTGAACTTCCTATGCGCTCCGCAACACAGGCAACAGACCCTTTCATATAGAAAGTGCCCATTTCATTCAATCTGGATACAATCTCAACTTTTTCCTTCTGTGAAAGCTTTGGATGTTCTGTTCCGTAACCTGCCCAGACCTTTTTCAGATTGTTATCCACCAGCTCGCTGACATTCATATTGAAATATTCCACCTTGTTGTCTGCCTGCGGCATAATCGGCAATTCCATCTTGTCTGCGAAAGCCTTCAGAGCTTCCTGCATGGTTTTCAGTTCACTGTAATCTGTATTGATACACAGCATACCTACAATTTCACCTTCGTCATTCCTGATGATCCATGTAGATGACTTGGTCATGCTTCCATCACGGGCATATCCGGTATAACCCGCCATATACTCTGTATTGTTTTCACTTGCCTCTTTCAGAATTTTGAGTCCTAAATCTGTAAGCGGCGATCCCTTTTTTCTTCCGCTGATGTGTCCGTTTCGAATCGCAACAACCGAATTAGCGCAATCCGTTACATCATGAAGGATGACCTCCGTATTCTTGCCAAATGCATCAGCAAGAAAATCCACCAGCGAAACATAACGATTCAAATATGGATTCATAGTATACCCCCTGCATAATTGCTCGTTTTATGAGACGCTTGTTTATTTTGTACACCGTTTCCAGCCGGCGTACTCCTGCTTTGTGGGAGTTTTCAGCTTTACCTTATCAGGAATTTCCGCACTGTTCCACAGCAGATAGTTTCGGTGATTATATTATACTATGATACTCTTCGACATTCCACTAAAATTTCCAATTTCAGCAGTTTTTTCAAAAAAAAGCCTTAAAAAATGCAGATTTAGCCCCAAAAATACTGAATTTTGCCAATAATCCCCTGTACTTTCATAATCTTTCCAAAAACCTGTTTACATTCCTGCAGGATTCGCCTAAACTGTGTCTGTAAATATCCATAAAAGGAGGACACCACCATGCCCGGATACATCATCCACCTGGCAGCCGGTCAGGAACTGCTGCCCTTTCTGCAGAAACGCCGGATTCTGAAAAATGATCAGGATATCAATGATTTTCTGGTATCCTGTCTGATTCCCGATGCTGTTGCAGACAAATCAAAAACTCACTACCGTCAGACAGACGATAAAGCAATCCAGATACGCTATCCGCAGCCCTGGCGATTCTGTGACCGTTATCCCGATCTGGTCCATACGCCTGCAGGGATGGGCTATCTGTTCCACCTTTACGTTGACTACCTGTTTTATCAGGAATACTTCTGCCGGCATATTCTGCTGACAGACGCCGATCACAGGCCTCAGGTCCGTAAAGAAAAAATCGAACTGGCCATCCTGCTGGATTATCAGAAAATCATCTCAGGTAAAACATTCTTCATAGAAAAACCTCTTTATGACGATTACACGATCATCAACGCACTTCTGGAAGAACGTTATCAGATGACCTATAATTTCATGCCTGTAGAAAATCCCGGTATCGCAGAGGTCGATTACAGCCGCATCGATGAGATCCGCAAAGATATCCTGCACTATTCCGAGCTCAGCAAAAAAGCAGTCTCCCATGAAACCCATGTACTGAAAACGGAGCCGCTGCTGGAGTTCATCCGAACAACCGCTCCGCGCTTTATTCATGATTATCCTGCCTACTGCAATGACTTCAGCGCCTTTTCTGCATCCACAAGCGTCTGATAATTGCTTACGTATTGCCTCTGAGCAGTGCTCAGGTCTGTATAGACCTGTCTTGCCCACTCGATTTTCTTCTTGACAGAGGCATAATTATCAGATGATACAGTACCGATACGCTCAATCGCTTCAATTCCGATTTCGGCAATCTCCCGGTCGGAATGTGCCGTAGTCGTACTGCTCTCTGTCCCCGCCAGACGGTAACAGATCACAGGAGTTCCCTTATCCACGGTCTGATAAATGGTTCTTGTGGCATAATAGGGCAGATTGATGCAGCCATGAGAACCATTGGTCTTGTAAATAGAGCCGCCAAAAGACTTTCTCCATGTTGCATCATGCATGCCGATATTGCCGTTGAATGGCATCCAGTAGGAAGTCTCCACACGATAATCATCAGCACCGCCGTCACCTCTCATGGTATGTGCACGTTCTTTATATGTAATACCATAGACACCGTCCGGCGTCTCCTTGTGAAAAGGGGCTCCGCTCACAAAATCCGTCTCCAGAATCATCTCTCCGTCTTTATACAGGAACAGATGCTGAGCCGTCATATTGATCTCCACATAGGTATTGCCGTAATCCTGATCGGAATAGCTGGCAGCTGTCTGATAATAAACCGGCTCCAGTTCCTTATCTTCACCGGCCTCTACAGCAGCAATCAGTTCATCAGTTGTATCTCCCCGGTTCATCCACCAGCCGTAGTCACCGCCTGTGACATTGATGGTAGTGCCGTAGCTGGTCTTAAACTCTCTGCTTCCCGCAGTATTGAATGTATCATACTTTCGGGCCAGAGAATTGACATACTCACGAACCAGATCGGCATCCACTTCCACTTTATTGTCATCACCGACTTTCAGCCACTCCGCAATCGTTTTGCCGGTAACTTTTTCTGTTTCATCGCCGAACTGATAAGTCAATGTCACCTTTGTCAGCTTATTCATCTGGTCAGCCTGACTGTTCAGTGTCTTGTCATCCTTATATACAGAAGGATGTTTATACGCATCCTTTTCCTCCAGCATATCCAACGTAATCTCAGGGCTCATGGAGGTCAGCGCTTCTGCCACCATTCCGGAAAAAATATCCGTATCCAGCTCATTGTTCTCCTTTTCAGGAACAATGGTAAAGCCGTCTTTCTCATCATAATCGGAAATATATGCATCTTCCGGTGCCAGTGCCTGCTTTTTGTCCATGCAGTTCATGGACTTGATCTTTGCAGAAAGCTTCTCCTCATCATAGGAAATCAGAGAATCCAGCTGAATCTCATCCGTCCTGAACAGGGCCGCCGGCCATAACCATTCATTCTGTGCGGCCTGCGCATCCTCTACGCTGCTGCCGAAGTCCATCTTCATATCAATATCATCAGATGCAATGGAATCTTTTATATCATTGCGCCCTGTAATATTCAGTACATAAGTATCCATTGCGGAAATCAGTTCTTCTTCCACCTCCGACCAGGTTCTGCCTGATGCATCTGCGCCATTCACAGTGGTATGCGGAAGAAAATGATCCTGATAATGCATTGCCGCGCCTGCATATACAGCTGCAATGACAAGAACTGCAATCCCTGCAATGATCCAGGGAAGTTTGTTATTCTTTCGTCTTTTTTTCTCCATCTTGTAATACCCGATATCTATCCCTTTCATAAATATTGTCATATGATCTGAATGCCGGTTCCGATACAGCAGACTGTTCCTGAACCGACAGGATACTTTCTTAATATTAGCACAGATAGGTATTTATTTCTTTTAATTTTTTATTAAATAAAGATTACCGGAAATTTATGATTGTAAAATCTCTTCTTTCAGCTTCTGCAGAATCTCCTCTGCGCTGTCAGCAAAACTGCAGAGGTATGTCTGTTCTTCTGTCATGAATTTCTCCGCAGCCGCATGCTGCAGAAGTTCCCTTATCCGATCATAATATCCATTGAAATTATAGAGAATAATCGGTTTATTGTGGCGGTTCAATTCCCGCAGAGTCAGAATCTCAAAAAACTCTTCAAACGTTCCGATCCCGCCCGGCAGCACCACAAATCCGTCGGACAGATCCTCCATTTTCTGCTTCCGTTCCCTCATGGTTTCTGTCCAGATGATTTCACTGCAGCCTTCGTAAATCACTCCCGGTTCATCAAAAAAGCGGGGAGCTACCCCAATCAGAATCCGGTCTTTTCCCACACTTCGCAGCCCTCTGGCCGCAGCTCCCATCAAACCCGTCGCACCGCCGCCGAAAACCATGCCAAAAGATGCCTCTCCCAATGATTTTCCCAGCTCCCGGGCTGCATTTTTATACGATTCATCGATCCGGTCACTGGATGCGCCATAAATACAGATATTCATTTTCTACATTTCCTCCTGATGATATTCTCCTGATAAAACAGATTATATTTCCATAAACAATACTTCTCTCTTCAAAAAAAAGGGCTGCTGTCCGTAAAACAGCAGTCCTCATCAGTCCCTGAAATAATATTTCAATATGCTCTCCTGACAACAAACCTTTTAATATTCTGTCAGAGCAACAAACTTCAGGATAATACCGGATTCCACCTGATCTGACTCCTGAAATCTTACCTGCATGATACCATCTTCCGTATCTCCGCTGTCCATGCAAATTTCATAATCAAACGAAAATACGGTTGATTCCGTAAAGTCTTCATTCTCAAATCCCGCATAATCCACCATAACGGGCTGGAGCTCATCCAGAGCTGCGTAATAATCGCTGCCCTTTTTCAGAATCAGATCCCCATCAGCCTTCAGATTTTGGGATGTAATCGTATCCCCGAACGCATAAATCAGCAGTTCTTCAAGATAATCGTTCTGAAGTTTCACATAGGAATCGTGATTTTTCCCCTTCATACCCATGCTTTTAAATGTATCATGATCAAACATATTCACATAGGCATAAAGATAATTCACCGCCAGATCATTCTCTGATCCGTCTCTGTAATAGCGGCTGGTATCACTTTCCTCCATGGCTGAAACCATAGCCGCCAGTACATTGTCCATGGATGCATAATTATAAACCGTAACATCCTCCGGTGTGAGTTCCTCTTCCGTCGCAGGTTCCGCACTGCTTTCTGTCAACACCTCTGCGCCGCTCTTCTGCGCAGCGCCGTCCGAATCATCTGAACCGGTATCTGAAGCCTCATTCTCCGCCTGGTACTCAGTTTTTTCGGAAACAGTATCCTTCTGAGCGCTCTGGCCGGAGCAGCCAGTCATAAAAATTCCCAGGCAAATGCACAGGCAAAAAAGCATTAATTGATTCAATCCTGCTTTTCTCATATAAAAACGCCTCTCTTTCAATCTCCCTGTCCCGCCGACAGGGCTTTCCTTACCTATTGTAACATTATAGTAAGGCGTTTTTCAATAGATTTTTTTATTACAATTCGGCACCTGAAGGAGAAGCACAGGCGAAAAAAATTCCTGCCGGCTTTTACAAAGTCTGAACAGCAGCATTCTCACACCAGATAAAGGTATATGCAGATATAGTGGCAGAAGCTTCCGGCCATTACAAATAGATGGAATATCTCATGAGAGCCGAAGTTTGGATGTATTTCATTGAATACAGAGAGCTTCAGTGCATAGATGACTCCGCCGACTGTATACATGATGCCGCCGGTCAGCAGCCAGATAAACTGCTGCGGATTTAAGGCACCGATAATCTGGGGCAGGGCCAGAATACAGATCCATCCCATGGCGATATATATAATAGAAGAAAACCATTTCGGGCAGGTGACCCAGCAGGCTTTCAGGATCATTCCGGCTGCTGCTGCGATCCATACAGCCGCCAGCATCATCCAGCCGGTCCGGTTATTGAGCATCATCACGCATACCGGCGTATAGGTACCTGCAATCAGTACAAAAATCATCATATGGTCGATTTTCTTTAAGATCATATTGCCGCTGCCGGGCAGATTAAACGAGTGGTAAATCGTACTTGCCGCGTACAGCATCAGCATGGACAGCATGAAAACACTCAGGCTGATCATGCCCGCTTTGCCCACATGAGCTGACGAAGCCTGAATCAGCAGCGGAAATGTGGCAAACAAAGCCATAACAAAACCGATAAAGTGGGTCAACGCACTTCCCGGATCTTTTGCTTTGAAAAAATAAGATGTCTTTACAGCAGATGTCTGAACCATAGTGTTACGCATAATAACCCCTCCCTGAAAATTTATCATATCCCGAACAGCACCCTGATCGGGCCTGTTAATATTATGATATTGGTGTCAAAAGGATTTGACTCCATAGCAGCAACAGATTTCTTTGTCACGTATTTTCGAAATCGCTTTATATAGTTTTTATTACTATGTGTTGTAATTCTAATACCGTATTTTATATTTGTCAAGGTGGTTTATGTGTCTTTTCTGTTAAATACTGCTCAGACTTCATTTTACCGGAGCGGTGCAGCCTGCTGCGGCAGAAGTTCTGAACAGTGCCCGCTGTCTGAACAAATACGGCACTCCAAAAAAGAATCCCGGCTCCATTCCGAAACCGGGATTCTTTTTTGAAGGGGTTGTTTATTGCATCAAAATCTGCTTTCCGCAGATTTTAATATCTTATTACCCGCAATTTTCCATCATTTACTGCGGTTTATTATTTTCTGTCACCTGCGTTTACTGCGATATGGTATTTTCTACCTCCTGTAAAATTTCTTACCGTAGTCCATGCATACTTCCGTCATCCAGCGGTTTTTATTTCTGACCACTTCGTCTGTCTCCATATCGCCGAAGATCCAGGCAGCAAAAACGTATTTGCCGTCTTTGCCGTAGTGATCCATGGTATCCATGATGGACTGCTTGAATTCTTCTTCCGATACATTAACGGAGGCCAGGGGGCCGACTGCATCCCAGGCACCGCACAGCACCAGATCAGGATATTTGGCTCTGACGGCATCAAGATTATTGCATACCTGCACGGGATCCCAGTAATTTACACCGAAATCCATCCAGTCATCGATAAAACATTCGCATTTGCCGCAGTCATGCATGGCAATGGGAAGTCCACGGTCAAGACCGAACTGCGCTTCCTTCGCATGACAGGGCTTGAACAGCTCTCTGTACTGATCCGGAGAAATAAACGGGCTGCCCCACGCCGCCGTATCATCCACGATCTGTATAAAATCCGGCTGATAATAGTCAATACAGTTTGCAGCAACCTGACAGTAGAAATCAGACATATACTCCATGAGCGCCTTTACTTCTTCCGGTTCTTCAAAAATCGCACATAAACCTTCCGTAAATCCCATGAATCCCATCAGTTCCTGAAAATATCCGATGTGCATGCTGAAGCCAAGAGCCGTCTGTTCCCGGTCAATGCCCATTTTCTTCAGATTCTCCAGATCCTGACGCGCCATCTTTTCCCAGTCAATTCCGGAAATATCCGGCGCTTTGATCACATCACGCCATTTTGTAATATCATCCAGTATAAAATGATTGGGCTCCGGCAAAGCAGAGTAGCCGCTCTCCCGGTTTACCACATAATGCACGCCCCAGATATCATAACCGCCCTGCGGTGTCCGTTTTTCATTGAGAAATCCGGGCCCGATCATGCCATTGGGTGCCACATCCGTCCGGAAAGGATTGGGGCCGTACGAATACATGGGAATGTAGTCCGGGCAGATTCCTTTTGCCATATCAAGAAAATTCTGTTTTGGTGTTCTTTCTGACATCCTGTTTCCTCCTCACTCATTTGATAAAATCCGTGTAACTGTAATACCAGTATAACATTGAATTTTCCCACACGATACAGGAGAAAAATACAAAAACCTTATCAAAAACAGAGACGGATTTGTACTGCAGCGCCATCCGTATTTTTGCAGATTCTACTCCGATGCGTACATATCAAGGATTCTTATGGATAATTTCATATAGTCTCTGGTATACACATCGTCCAGATCACAGGTCAGTATTTCGAAAATTTTATTGATCCGGTAAACAAGCGTATTCCGGTGAACATACAGTTCCTGCGCGGCATTCAGCAGTGAGCGTTCATTGTTCAGATAAACACTGAATGTTTTCAGACGGTCCATATGATGTTCCTTATCCATATGCCACAGATTGATGATATCGGGATGACAGGCCAGGATCGCTTCCTCCTCATCGCTGTTGCGGATAATAAACTCGATGGCATAATCGTAAAAATTTACGATTTTCCGGTTGTCCGCACTTGTGCTGTGGGCACTGCGGGCGCACCGGATCGCAAATCTGGCCTGATTATAATAATGACGGCACAGGCGGATGTCAAAAAACTTCAGACTCTGTCCTATAAGAAAATCTCCGTTTTTATTCAGCTTCTGCATCGTATCCAGAATCCGGTCATCCAGGTCGCGGGTACTGATGATCACCACCACATTATTGTCCACTGCGGCAAGTTCGCACTGCGGCATCAGGCGGCCCATCTGATTTTTCAGAAGCAGCGCAGCCTCAGGACTTTCCAGTGTCAGAGAAGGACTGGCCACAAACACATAGTAGCTGTCCCTTCCATCCACCCAGTCCATATATTCCATCTGATGCTTCAGCTTTTCCTCATCCACCTCCTGACCGGAAAGCAGGTTCTGATACACGGAAAAATAATTGACACCCTCATCCCGCTGCCTGCTCAGAACCCCCATGGCATCACAGATGGCATCCACCAGATAATCCACGATCTGAATATCCCCCCGGTTGAGTTCCCTGTCATGCTCCAGCACATTGATCCGCCCGCACAGGGCATAACGGTACATGATCGTCGATGAAATACAATTGCTCATGTGAGGATTATTCATACGGTAATAATGCGCCCCTTCCGTATCGTAATTATTCAGCGGATCATTCTTCAGATAGGTGAAAATATCAAGCGAACTGGAACCATAACGGCACAGATGCTTCCACTCCGCATCCAGTTCATCCTCACCGTACCGGTTGCTGATGGCAAGAACATTCCAGTTGGCATCCATCAACACAATGGGATTATGGAAAATATGCCAGCTCTTATCGATAATTTTCTGAAAATCCATTTTCCGGGCTGCTTCCCGCACAGAGAAATCCCAGTCATCATAATAATCAAAGACCGACTGGACAATTTCAACGGCCTCCTGCGCATCAATATCCTTGATTACAATATAATCATCTCCGGACCGGCAGATAGAATCTTTGCCCGACTGATACACATGTACACAATTTGTAGCATAAACCCGGCGGGCGCTTTTCAGATTCACCGGCACATTTTCCCGAATATGTAATTCCAGATCAAAATTATGAAGTCGGTTTACGATCATCCACATGCTCAGTTTCATATAAATCCCTCGATTCTGCAGCAAAACAGGAAATAATGTAAAAATTTCCCGTTTTGCTGTACATATTATGCCCTTATTGTAATATGGTTTCATACCTGTGCGCAACCCTGAATTAGGGAAAATGATGCTGTTTAGAATATTCTCCCGGCAGCAGGAATTTCCGGGCAGCAGGAAAACTGCCGCTTCCCGAAAGGAGCGGCAGTTTTCAGGCCGATATATTATCAAATAAATACTGTTAATCCTATAGTTGATTTTATCCTGTGATTCTTCTCAGATTCTGATTTTTCTGCTGTTCTTACTGCTGTTTCGGATAAGGATTGTATACCAGGAATACTACACCGAGTGCAGCAAGAATAATCACTTCAACCAGAATGGAATTATACAGTACATTACCCATAACTGATTCGATCAGCTGCAGCCAGTATGTACAGATAAATCCGCCCAGATTCATCAGAGCCATAACAACGGAGGTACCGATTGCAATAGTTGACGGGGGTGTATGCATACCCAGAAGACCAAGAGCAGCGGGCATCAGAACGGAAAATCCGAAACCGATGCAGCACAGACCTGCTGTCATCAGTGTTGCACTGCTTCCCCAGTAAACAAGAAATGCACCAATTGCACAGAGGAAATATCCAAGGCTGAGTACAAATCTCTTAATTGCCTTGAAAATATAACCGAACAGGAAACCGGAAATACATCCGAATATGGTGTACATGGACAGGGATGTTGCCGCTGCCGTTGCACCGCCTGCATTTTTATCTGCATATAACAGAGACAGATTCATCATAACAGGATAGTTCAGAACGTTGAATACACAGAACAGGATACCGATGATCCATACTGCTGCAGACATCTTTTCCTTGGGACCGCTCTGCTGCGCCGCATCGATCTGGGGAGCATCCGGTTCAGGAATAAAGAACGCCATGATCAGGCCGACCAGACCGAATAAATGTCCATAGAAAACTGCCTGCCAGCTGATCTCTGCAAGAGCACCGCCCAGCATCTGATAAACAATACCACCGGCATTCATCAGTAACGTACCGTAGCCAAGATATTTTGCCTGTTTCTGTCCATCATACAGACCAAGAACCAGCGCATTACCTAAAGGTGAAAGAATACCAAGACCAAGACCAAGCACTGCACGGCCCACCAGAACGATCGTCCATGATGTGGTAAATGCCGGAAGAACACCGCCGATCAGGAAAACAGCAGAACCAAGAATTGCACATGTTCTGTATTTAACTTTCTTGCCGACGATCGCACCGCAGATCAGTGATGCAGGCACTACGAACAATGTGGGCAGCGTTGAAACCAGCGCATAATTATTATCCGGGAACTGTGCGGCAATCGTTGCCATGGCAGGTGTTGTAACCGTAACACCCATGGAAATCAGAAACATAGACATAACACTCAGGAAACCCAGTGTGTTAACCTGTTTTTTCATATAAATCACACTCTCCTTCTTTTAAATCCCCTCAGAACCGCGCGCTTTCTGAATTTTTCATGTAAGTAAATTTTATCACAGGGCGTTTTTGATTACTTCGTTTCAGAAATACGAAAGAAAATCTGACATTTTTCATATTTTTGTATTCTGTGACGAAGAAGGAGGACGGGTGTACTGTTCGGGCTTCTTAGGGGAGGGAAATGCAGGGGGAAGGGTGATGAGGCAGAATGTTTTGATGCTGCGTTTCCCTCATGGTGATGAAGCTGGAACAGTACATGGGAGAGGGGACATTTTTTTACAGCAGCGGTGAGGGCGAGTAAGGACGGAGGAGATAGGACGCCGGTGTATGGAGAGAGGTGACATTGTTTTTTTGTGTGAGGGATGGTATAGTAGGGGAAGTGAGCATGCAACAGTGCATTTATCTATAATTATAAAATACGGAGTGTTTCCATGAATGATAAATTGTTTAACGGATATGGTTATATCTATGAGGTGTATAAAACGAAGAGTTTTTCGAAGGCGGCTGAGAATCTGTTTATCAGTCAGTCTTCTTTGAGTTCTACCATCCGTAAGATCGAAAAACGGATCGGTGTGGAGATTTTTGACCGGAGTACGACGCCGATCGGTTTGACAGAATATGGAGTGGCGTATATTAAAGCGGTGGAAAAGATCATGGATATTGAAAATGAATTTCAGTCCCATGTTTTCCAGCTGGAGGAGCTGATCACGGGACAGCTGTCCGTGGGAGGCAGCAGCAATTCATTGAGTCATACTCTGCCGCCGGTTATTTCCGCATTCACCAGACTGTATCCCGGCGTGTCGCTGCGGCTGATTGAAGGCGGCAGCTATCAGCTGGAAAAACAGCTGTCCGACGGGATCCTTGATCTGGCGGTGGACAACCGCATCTTCCCTCCGGAGCATTTTTCCCGTGTACCGCTTTTTAAGGAACTGCTGCTGCTGGCCGTCCCCAGAAGCTGCAGCATCAACGACCAGCTGAAAGATTATCAGCTGACCGCCGAAGATATCAGGAAGCAGAAACACAAACAGGAGGACTTTCCCATCGTCCCCCTGGATTATTTCAGCCGCGAGCCTTTTCTGTTTCTCCGCACCGGCAACGATACCAGACAGCGGGCGGAAAAACTGTGCAGCTACTACGGTTTCACACCCCACGTTGTGCTGAAACTGGACCAGCAGATGACCGCCTACAGCCTGGCCTGCTACGGGGTGGGACTGACATTTATCAGCGACTGGGTCATCCTCCATATGAAACCGGATGACAGCCTGATCTACTACCGGCTGGATCCTGAATTCACCAGCCGCGATGTCAGTATTTTCTACAAATCAAGCCGTTACCTGACCCGCAGCATGCAGGAATTCCTGCGGATCGCAGAAGAAACAACGTTTTAGGAGAAGGTAAAAGCCGCTACAACAGCAGAAAACTGCTGCAGCGGCAAAAAAATGCTTGTTCCAGCTGAAAGCCAGCCTGTTTCCTGTCAGAAAACCCGGTAACGGCCAAATCCGAAACTGGTATTTTTCCCGATATGCATCACTTCCCCGGCCAGCAGCCAGGGAAGGAGCTGTTCAGGAATCTCATCCAGCCACACTTCTCCTTTAATACCTCCCAGCTTCATGCTGCTCATCTGCCGACTGGAAAAACGCCTCACCTGAATCCGGCTCACATCCTGATAACAGATCCGGGGCAATTCCTGCGTCATTTCCTCTATAAAAAGATCAAGATCCATCTCCGTCCCCTCAAAACAGTTAAACAAATAGATCCGTCTGGCCAGACTTTCCACAATGGCCTGCATATTGAATTCTTCCATCCGCTGCTTCCTGAAACGGATATCCGTCTCCGTCTGGAACTTCATCACGCTGCGGCAGCCATTTTTCTGCAGCTGCTTCATGCGGAAGCGCGCATAACCGACAAAAGTTTCCGACACACAGCGATCCTTGCGTATCTGCATTCCACCTCCATCCTCACAGAGAATATCCTCTCTCTTCGAATTACGGATCCCAACCACGTAAAACCGCCCTTTATCCTTCCCCAATCCATGCTGTCCCAGCGCCCAGACCGCCTGCAGCAGCAGATTCAGATACACCCTGCTCTTTCCTAACAGAATCACCTGAAACTCAAAGGTATCGCCCTCAGCGAACTCTTCATAATAATTCTCGCATTCAAAAAGATATCCCATACTCAGCTTATCCGCCGAAAAAGACGGCTGCACCGACATGGGCGTATACAGAAAACGCTGCACCAGACATTCCTCACTGCAGCTGCATCTGCGGCAGTCCTCATCTGTCCGCGAAGCAGACGGCAGAATGCAGTTCTGAAGAATCATCATCTGCCCCACACCGCCCCGCAGCGCAGACGCCTTATTCCGCGGCAGACGGCAGTCCTGTGCAATACAGGCAGTAAAATGCAATTTCACATAGGGGATATTTAAGTATTGTTCGTAATGATCTGTGTACATAGTATACCTCACTTTAGTATGACCCACACTAATTAACAAACTGTTTCATGCAGAATAAATTTTTCATCTGCAAGGCGGAGGAATGAGTCGTAGCGGTGGCTACGGCGATTGACGACAACGAAACAGATGGAAATTTAGACAAATGAAGCAGTTTGGTAATTAATGTAGGGCATACTAATGCCCTGACGGGCTGAATTTCATTTACACCATTCGAAGATATCAAGGCATTTGGTGTTCATACAGATGTGTCAATGCCCTGACGGACTAAATTCCATTTACACTCTTCGATCCAACAACGGGAAAGCGAGTAAAGAATTGTGTCAATGCCCTGACGGGCTAAATTCCATTTACACGTGGTATCGTTCGTTATAACGATATTAAAGAGACAATTGTGTCAATGCCCTGACGGGCTAAATTCCATTTACACAATCGATGATTTTGTGAGTATTCATACAGAAAATGGATGTGTCAATGCCCTGACGGGCTAAATTCCATTTACACCCCCTACCCCTCAAAAACCCTTTATTTACGCGGTTTTCTAGGCCTGTTTTTGCAGGTATTTTTCAGAATATTCTGATAAATAGCCTTTTTCAGGGTGTTTTTATGTCTTGGAAAATTTTTTCATATTTTTCAATTCATTTTGAGCATATTTCAATTTTTACTTGAATTCTGTTTTTCTCTTTCCTGTTCCTCTTTTCCGGATATTTGTCTGGTCACAGATACCCCTTAACATACCCTCTTAACATCCCCCTCTATTTTATCAAATATACAAAAATAATCAACATATATAGAAAAATTATAAATCGTATTGGATATATCAACCCTTGACGGGCTAAATTCCATTTACACCACCTAAGGGTTCCACAAATTGTTTACAATGTGAATATATCAACCCTTGACGGGCTAAATTCCATTTACACGGACAAGAACCGCAGTGCAATCGTTGTCTGCGATCGCATATCAACCCTTGACGGGCTAAATTCCATTTACACCCCTACCCCTCAAAAACCCTTTATTTACAAGGGTTTCTGAGCCTGTTTTTGCAGGTATTTATCAGAATATTCTGATAAATAGCCTTTTTCGAGGTGTTTTTATGTCTTGGAAATTTTTTTCATATTTTTCAATGCATTTTTGCTGTATTTCAATTTTACTTGAAATCTTCTTTCCGCTTAATTTCCTGCCTTATTCTGTTCTATTTATTATACATTTACCAAACCGCTGTGTCAAATAAACTTTCTGTCAGCGAAATGAATGTGTTATTGTTCGTTACCGTTCAGTACTTTATTTTTTGCCGGAGGTGCCATAATCTACGGCGGTCAAATGACTGTGGTATCCTGTTAAGGAGACCATTGAGAGCGCGTCCCGTACAGGATACCACATTCATTCTTCCTCATCTCCTGCACCCCCGGCAGAAGTCTGAACAGTAAAACTCCCTACAGATCTTTATCGGACAGATTCAGTTTCCCCTGTTCCTTCATCGAAACTCTGACAACGATATCTTCGTCAACCTTATAGTGATCCAGCGGATACGCCATATTATTTTTGTGAAGAAGTCCTTTGTATTTCGCTGTTAAGGTAACAAAGACACCGTAAGGTACTCCTGCTTTTTTTGCAATATTGTTGATCGTGCCTTTCACAACAGCTCCGTCTTTCACATCAGCATCCGTAGTTACCCTTTTTTCATCAAAGGCCGTTTCTCCTGATGAAATTGATGAAGTGGATGAAACTGATGAAGCAGATGCAGCGGCCCCCGGTGAGGCTGCTGCCTGCCGCTGATATACTTTTTCACCAAGCACTTCTTCAGGGAAGGGAAGTCCTTTTGTCCGTTTTTGATACTCTTTTGCGTCGACACTCATGTATCTGATTTTCGTCTCATCAGGCAGGCGTGTTCCGTCTTTCATAAGAAGGAACTGTCTGATGGAAGGCTCTTTCATAATGTCTTTGCCGCTGCCCAGCAGCCGGTTCGCTGTCTGTTTATATTTCTGAATCCAGTTTTCCACTTCTGAATCCAGCTCCGGCGATGCAGCGGTAAGCTTGGTCCGGTAAGGTTCAAAATCGAGGGTCAGGCTGTCATACATCTTTTTCAGATCCAGAAGCTTCAGGCTGTCAATGGTAATCCGAATCTTTCCGTAGCCATAGGCCCTGGCTTTTCCGATATTCTGCAGACTGCCTTTTTCAAGGCGCAGACTCCACAAAAGCAGCCCCAGTTCATCAGCATACAGATTTTTAAAACGGATCGTGCCATGAAAGCGGCTTCCTGCTCCAAGAGGTCTGAATGCTGCGGCCTGCTGTTCTTTGGTGGTTGTCTGTGATGCACAGGCCTGTTCATGAAGCCAGTACTGTTTGTAGCCGCGGATCGTAAAATGGCTGCTGTTATAGGTAATGCCGTTTTTCTGATCCTGCGTCAGGTAATCAGGACAGCTGGTAGGCTTGGGAGATGCAAGAATCGGCTGCACTGCTTCCTTCAATTTACCTGCATTTTCTCCGGCACCCTGATCCGACGGAATCAGTTCTGCATCTTCAAAAAAGACACGGCCTTTTCTCGCTTCATTTTTACCGTTTTTCTGCTGTCTGCTGTATCCCAGCATGGCAGATGCATAGTCGGGAGCAGCCGTTTTATGACTTTCGGGGATTCCATCCTTAATCGTATGCCGGAAAAACAGTCTCTGATACGGTGTAAAACCAAAGTGAAAGCTTTTGCCGGAATCCGTGTCCGTTTCAATGAAGAAAATCGGGCGGCATTCGCCTTTTTTCTGAGGAAGCCTGTAAAAATCCCTGGTTTCAGCCAGTATACGTTCCTTTTCCTTTTCATCTGAAGGCAGTTTTAATGTGGTTCCCAGCAGTTTTTCTTTTGCCTGAAAATCATGCTGATATGTTTCGATTGCTTCATCCGGCAGTTCATGAGACTGCAGATTGGGATCATCCACATCAATTGCAGGGATAATATAATGCGTTTTTTTCCTGTCCATAAATCCAGAGCTTAAAATCAGACCTTCCTGACAGCCCGGACCGGTAAGTTCCCCCGGTTTTCCCACCTTTTCGACCTGATTGTTACTGCTGACCTTAAAAGAAATCTCATATACGGAAGGACGGTAATATAAATTCCGGCTCCCGGGTATCGCTTTTCCCTTTTCTCCCTGAATAAAAGGATAGCTTTTCATATCATGCCGGTACATCAGATGCTTTTTGGCAATTTCAATCAGATATGCATACGGATTTTTCGTCCTGTTTTTTTCAGAACGGCGATATTCCCCGATAATTGTACTTTCTCTTAATGTATAATAATTCTGTTTATTGCCGGAACCTTTTTGGAGAGGGCCGCCGGGAATTTCAATCAGGTGATATTTCCGGCCGTCAAATTTCAGATATCCTGCCTGAACGTTAGCACAGATGGAAATACTATTCTTATCTCCTGCTTTAAGAGGACGAACTCCCAAAATCGTTTTATACTCTTTTCCCAAAGTCGAATCAGATTTTGCCCCTACTTTCCGGTACATCAGTTTGTAGTCATCCACATCATCATCGATGCTTCCCATACCCAGAATCTGCATGTTTCCGCGCATCAGTCCCCGGATACTGCTGCCGGGAATAGCATAGCTGCCGGAGATGGACCGGTAGAATTCCCTGCCATTGGGCCCGCCTACGAAAATATCATTCTGCGCTTCAATAGTATATCCGATTTCTCCACTGTACAGTTCTTCATCCTGCCGTTCTCCGGCCGCGCGGAAACTGTTCTGGGCAGGAATCTGTTCTTTGCCATAGGAAATTACCTGCTGATTGAGTGCAACAAAATTATAGGGAGCACCGACATATCCGGACGTATTGCTCTGTGTCCGCTTCTGCTGGTTATAATTCTGTGTTCTTTTAGACGAATAAGCCATATCAGTCCTCTCCTTTCTGTGCAGGTTTATTCCCGCCCTGCTTAAATTTATAACAGCGGCTTGAAACAATACAGCCCTGTCCATCTTCATCATAATTAATATTCCTGCGGACGACCAGCGTATCTGCCGGCTCACCTTCCGGTTCTAAAATCAAAGAATAATCCCGAGTGATCAAATCTCCAAAATTTTTTTCCTCTTCTTCTGTAATTTCCACCGCGCAGATATGTTCAGGAGTGGAAAATCCATGAAGTTCGCCTGTCTCATCAAAACAGCGGAACTCCGTTACCTGATCCCAATCTATGGAAGGAAAAATCCGGTCTGTCATTCCTGCCCGGCGTGAACTCATGGAATAGATCAAAAGATAACGGTAAGGCAGTGTATTTCCGTATGCTTCCGGAATTTCTGCAAATGTATTATAATATTTTATCATACCAGTTCCTCCATATATCAATGTTTTTCCGACTGCTGAATGCTCCGAAGACATTTTGCAATCAATCCGTTCTGATCTTCCACACGGTTTTCTTCCGGATAAACAGCTGCCAGTGTATTGCCGTTATCTTTTACTGTGATTCTGTGCACTGTCATAAAGCCGCGTCCTACTCCGGAACCGCTGCCCACATTCACTGCACCGATGGCACAATCGCGCATGGTAAGCAAAAGAAGAGCCAGAATCTGCTCTGATGTGGACTCATTCCAACCGGATTCCGCGCCGGAAGCAGAGGCCGGTTTGGAAAGACGGATATGGAACGTGGTATCACCGCCATTTACCGCTTCCTTGAACAGACCCGTATTTCTTGTTCCTCCGGTAAATTTATCAATTCGGTTTCGTACAACCAGATTCATCCTGTTTTCCAGAAGTGCATCATAGAAAAATACTTTGGAACGGTTCTCAAAGGTCAGATCCATCAGTTCTTTTTCCAGTTTTTTATAGGAAGCGATCATTTCCATACGGCTGCGGAAAACACCTTTCAGGCTGCTTCCGGGTATGACAAAATTCCGGTTGCCGTCCAGCAGCTGCATGACATCCGGCGCACGGTTATCAGAGCCAAACTGCTGACCGGTATACTGCTCGATCAGGTCCTCATCAACGGCATCCCCTTTTACCAGTACGGAATGATCAAAAGTAACATCCATATAAAGATCCCAGGCATTCGCTGAAGGAATATCCAGACCCCGGATTTCAGGAAGAATATCCTCCCACTCTGCTCCCTCAGGGTTCATCCATGCTTTTCTGCCGGCTCCTGTTGTCATATCACAGGAAAGACGGGAAAGCCCGGTAAATTTCAACTGACCGCAGCCGTTGCTTAACTGTCCCCCAATGAGAATATTTCCCCGGTCCATGGCCGCAAGACAAACCGGTAAAATGCGCTTTTCACCCGGTTCTTTGTAATATTCATAAATATCGAAAGAAACCTGAGACCCCCGGGAGATATACTCTGTTTCCAGAAGCTGTCCGGAAGTTGCTCCTGTACCGCTTACTTCTGCAGAAGCTGTTGTACCGCTTACCGGATCCAGTCTTACACGGGTACGAAGTTCCAGATTGAAATTATTTTTTTCAAAAATACCATCCGTAAATACAATGCGGCTGCGGCAGTCCTCCTGCCCTGTTTCTGTTCTGTTTTCTGCCTCTGTGTTGCCGCTGCCAAACCATTTGCCGCAGATATCCGCTCCAAATAAATCATCTGCATATTCACGGAAGCTGCCCGCCAGTCCGCTGGCCTGTATAAATGCTTCCCGGGTGACGGGATGGATCAGAATTTCTCCGGCATCTCCCTCTGCGCTGCCGATATGAAGCGGAGTTTCACAGACAGCTGTAATATGATAAATATTCACATAATTAAATATGGCTCTGTCAGACATGTGTGCTCTCCTTTCCGTTACGACTGCAGATCCGGATGCTGTTCCGATCTGTTGGCATAATGAATCATTTCTTCAATCAAATGGAGTTTGAACAGTGTCCGGCTGTTCTCTTCCATAATTTCACCCGGTTCCAGACCGCATATACTGTCTTCCGACAGATGAAGAAGCTCAAATAAATCCGTTTCAAGAATTGTCATGACACTTTCCTTCAGTTTCTTCTGAGAACTGCTTTTTGTACGGTGAACGCGGGAAGATGCCTCCTTCTGTTCAATATGCTCGAAATACTCACTAAAAGTCCTGCAGGCATCCTGCGGTTTATAACGCAGGGCCTTACACATGGTGTTGATCGTACCGCGCTGACTCTTTGAAGCAGTCCCTTTGTCAAAAGGATGATTCAGTATATAATCGGTCATGACCCTTTCCAGACGTGTCTGAAGAATAGAATCCGCACATATTTCACGCATACGTTTCATATCTTCATCAGGAATAAACGTCTCCTTCACAGGCGGAACAAGAGCAGGCGCACAGGTTACTTTTTTATTCACTGCTTCGATATTACGGATGAAAAGAACACGTCCCAGACCTTCTCCGGTCAGAATTCCGAGACCTCGATCTTCAATTTTCTGCAGAGCATCCGCTTTCGGAGGCTCGCTGCAGCTGATTTTGAAAATACTGCCGGCCTCAAATACAGGATATTCCGGACTGCGTCCACCTGTCGTACGATTAAATGTACAGATATGGGTAACAGAGGAGGATGCTTTTTTAATTTCCAGACCGCTGCATCCGAGGGCGTCTGCCAGTTCTTTTTCATTTATACCGCACGGTTCCCCATATTCGTTCAGCATACAGAGGCCGGAAAGACAGAGCATATTGAAATCCGTCTCATTTTCGGATCTGTCTGATGCACTGAGTTCAGAAAACGGAATTCTTTCAGAAAGAAACGCAGGTGTTTTCAGCATACGTATGGAACCATAGCCGGATGTTCTGTTGCTGCCCAGTTTCAGATTATCGGATAAAAGAACTTTTGTCAGCGCACTGATCAGTTCCTCGCTGCAGGAGTCCTCCACGGCAATATAACCGGTAAATATCTGTCCTTCTTTCAGATAATTGCCTCTGAACAGCTGCTGTTCTTTTTTACTGTTCTTTTTTCCGGCAGGAACGATCTGGTTTCTTGCCAGTCGGATTTTGAAGGTTTCTCCCATGGCAGGGGTCATGTACAAAAGCTGATTATTTTTCAAAACAGCCATCTTTCCGGCTTTGGCCCGTTTCATGTCCGGATCAGTTTTATCGAAGATATGACAGATTTTCCCGGTTCCTTTTCTGCTTTCATAAAAGCCTTTCGGAACAGGGAAAGTTTCCATCGAAACATGCTCGCCTTCTTTCAAAGCAGGATATGCATTGAGAAAACGCAGGGTTCCATCAAAAAAAGCAGATTTAAAACACTCCAGCAGATTTGCTGAAGAATTTCCCGCAGGCGCAGAAAAACGTGTCAGGGCATTCATAACCGCACCGCGGACGGAAGAGCCATTAATATAGGAAAGCACAGCGGCTTCATCCGATTTACTGTTGTACAGATCCACAATACTCAGCGGTTCTGTATTTGTACAGGTATATTTTAAATATCGAGTTGACACAGAAATATCTCCTTTCAGGAAGTCATTCAAATTATACGGAAACGCCATATCCAGGATATCTATTTGTCTGATTTCGACGAATCAGGGAGTACACTGACTTTAACACGGCCAAAACCGCGGGTACGCATACTTCCCATCCATTTAATACAGGAAAGAATATCCTCCATCATTTTTTCATCTTCCGGATGACACTGCAGGGTGCCATAGAAAATAAATCCCTTGTTAATACAGCGTGCGACACGCAGAGAACCTTCTTTTGCAATTCCGTTTTCCAGCTGCGTAAAAGTACGCAATGAGGTAAAAATCTCTTCCGGATCCGCATATTCATGACGTACCTCTTCCCGGATTGCAGAAGGAAGAGTAAAATCAGACACGAAGATGCTGTACGGGTTGTCTGCCGGGTTAATTCCATCCTTTCCGAAACGGCTTGCCAGCCATTCACCGGGAACCGGCGCGGAAGGATCTTTCTGAATCCAATTTAAATAATTTTCGGCCTCTTCTCTCAGAATCCCCTTAAATGTAGCAGCTTTCAGATAAGGAAAGCCATCCTCATCGTGAAGAAGGGCAATATCTTCTCCACCGGGTATACTCATACCGGAACCGAAAATCGTATCAGATAATAATTCCAATCGTATATTCATAAGAAACTAAACTCCTTTTTTATTTCATTCATCTGTTCTGGTTCTTTTCCGGTTTTCAAGCGGAATGAATACATCGACAGCTTCCAGTGCATCAAATAACTCTTTCGAACCGTTAAACTCTGCAGGAAGTAAATTGATGCGGCAATAGCGTTCCAGTTCTTTCGGTCCTGCCTTTATTGCATTTCGAAGAGACTTCATCTTGCTGCGGGCAAAATCAAATGTCTGAACCTGCTCTCTTTTCTCTTTTCTGGTCATCGGCACTGTACTCTGTTTCTGATCCTGAGCGACAGCCGTCTGCAGAGACAATACAAGCCTGCGGAACTGCTCATAGGAAGCATACTGACTGATATAACCCCTGACGGGAGTAATCTGATAAGGTCTGCCGCAGAAACCTTCTGTTCCTGACCAGTTGTATTTGCTCCGTACTTCTTCCAGATCACCTGACATCTCACCATACTCAATATGCCAGTCAACCGCACTCAGACCGCCCTCTTTTATTTCATATTCCTTATCGGATATTAACTTCTTATTGATGTCCTCAATCCGGCGCGCCATCATCTGCTTGGCATGGCTGCACAACTGTTCTGCCATATCGTAAGCCCGATAGAAAGGATATTTCTGATGAACGATGGCAATTCCGGCACAGGCAGCATACGGCTTTTTGTCCACTGAATTTCTCTTTTTCTCCAGACAGCGGATATAGTGAACTGCGCACTCAATTCCGATCCGTCCTTCTGTAATAAAACAGATATCATCACCTGCGGTAATAATCTTACGCACAGGGAATATGGTTCTGCCTGTTTCCTTATCCGTACTGAGTGTGAGTCTGTCCTTCAGCTTTCCATTCTCCAGTTCTTCACGGACAATACCCAGCATTTCATAAAACGCCTCTTTGAAATCATGGTCAATGCTGTCACTGAATTCTTTTTTGCGCTGTTTCCATAACTCCAGTTCTTCAGGAGAAGCAGGCTCAATCTTTTTTTCCTCGCATTCCTTTTTAATCTGCTCTTTCAGGTCATATACCCGCGCTCCCATCTGATTGCCGTCAATATGAACGACAGCGATAAAATTATTGTCACCTTTCGTACCGCCCAGTTTATTCAGTTCATTGCTGAATAAATAATCACCAATTGCTTTTACTGCTTGTTTATCCTCCATGATTTCGGAAATTTCTTTCCTGTAAGAGTCATCAGAGACCTTTCCCGTTTCCTTCCCGCTTACGGATGTAAGACGAAGCGATTTCTCAATACCGAAAGTACTCTGATAAAAGGATGCTTTTCTCAAAGATTTTTTATATTCCAGAGCCTTCCGAAGTTCACTTATATTCTTCTCAGGAGACATGGTATCTTCATAAGCCTGAATTTTGATAAAAAGTTCCAGACCGGGGAGTTGGTCCAGAACATGTTTGCTTACTTTCCGGGCAAAAGTCTCAGCCTTTTCTCTATCCGGAAACATCAGAATCGTATGACCGCCGCCGGAATAAATCAGATTCTCTTTTTCTTCAAACAGATCAGGAAATTCCCTTTTAAAAAAGCGAGGATCCGTAACATAAGCAATCGTATCGGAAGCCCAAATATTCTTTTGCAGTTTCTTCTCACCGAAGATATAAGCCTGCTTCTGAGACACTTCCAGAATCATTAAATACTTATCCGCCATTGTAAGTCCTCCAAATTCAATAATAACACGTTATTCTCAGCAGGCTTGAAAGCACTGCGTTTTAACTGTCTCTATAATAACAGATAATTCAGGAAAATAATAGGGGAATTGTATGAAAACATAAAAAAATATCAAAAAAAATAAATCGTTATAATAAAATCTGTACTAAAAACAGACTACTCGTTGTCTTTAGAATTGTTTTGTGATACACTGTTAACAGATGAAAAACATAAATGAAAGCAACGATTCAGGAACAACCTCGATAACACTGTGAATCGCCTCTGAATCGCTGCGGATGGAGAAACCTGAGATGAGTAACATTTTAATTGCACAGATTGGACGCGGAAATTATCTTTCAACCAGCTATATGAACGGTGAAACCCTGAAAAACATATTAGAAAAACCGGACACTGACGACTGCTTATCCGATCATTCGGCCGGCAGCCGGACCAGCTATATAACCGGTTATACATTTGAAGCAATCATTCGTGAAATCAGTGACAATGTAAAAGAAAACATGGATTATGTTGTCCTGATCGGCACTGCAACTTCCTATTTCGGTACGCTTCTTCACTACTATTACAAAAAAAGTATCGGCGAAGACGTTGCTGTTACCCCGAAAAAATATGAAGAATTTTTATCGCTTCCGGAACTGGAACCGCTGCGATGCGATGCAGAACTGGAATCATCTACGCAAAAAGACGGAAGTATCACCCACAATATTAAAATCAAAAACATCCTCAGCCATCGGTCCCGGATTGAAGAACTGCTCACCGGATATATCAGTACCGTTGTGGGTATCAGCAATCTGAAAGTCCGGCTTGTCATCATCCATCCCGGAACCAACGCCGGCGAACTGGAAAAAAATTTCAATCTGCTGCAGACATCTGTAGAACATATCATGGACGAAGAAAATCCGGATGAAAAATGTGCAGATAGAACAAAGCATTACTACAATATTTTCTTTGATATATCCAACGGATTCCGTTCTCTTCCCATGTATATTTATACTTTTTTCAATTACCTCCTGAGAATCCGCGATGAAAAATTCAAACTGCATATGTTTTACGGCATGGCTGACGGAAAGGTGAACAAAATCGCTCCCATTGTCAATCTGGAAAACATCAACGGTATGATGGACTGGATCAATGCAGCCAATGAATTCCATAACTATGGCTCCGTGCGGCAGCTTGACCGTCTGCTGGAAGAAAATCCCGAGCTGCATACACTGTTCCAGCAATTTGATTATGCATCCAATGCCAATAATCTGGGAGTTTTAAAAACAACAACTGAAAAAATCATAAAACTGAAAGATACCACACATTTTGCAGGCCTTCCCCATTATGCTAAATCGCTTCTCTGCAAAATCGGAGAAGAATTTCAACAGGAATTCGATCAGGAACACTGCAGCGCTGCGCTGAAAAAAAATTCTTACAGCTACGCTTACCTGACCATCCACCTTGCACACTGGTACATGGAACAGGGACGGACCGGCAACGCCGCCATTGCTCTGCAGGAGGGCATCACAACATTTATGATGGAACGCTGGACAACTGAAACAGACCATCTGATCGCAGCTTCCCAATCGCAGCCCCATGGCCGCTATTTTGAACAGAATCCTGTCAAATGGCTGTTTGACTTCAAAAACCGGTCTGTAATCAGCGATCTGTTAAAAGAAAAAGTACCTGATCTGTCAGACAAAATAGAATCCGGCGCAGAACTGACTCTGATTGAGAAAATGGCAGCCATACGCGATTACATCAGAAACCCGGAGGCCCATATTCTGATCAATCAGATTTCCGATCAGATTATTGAAAAGAGCCAGCAGATTCTTGATGACATGATTCAGTGGATGCTTCTGATGACATCCGAACAGGCAACGGAAACAGAAGAAAATCAGCTGTTTTGCTATATCTCAGGCAATACAGAAACAGATAGCTCCTCCCGCTTAACCGAAAACATGATTAAATCCTACTTTAAGGAAATCAACAATCTATCTCATATAACACATAAGGTTAAAATTACTGAACCGACAATCCTGGCTGCCGCAAAAGAGCTGGAGAAAGACCTGATATTTATAAAAAGCTGTCAGATTACATCTCCCCACATACCCGCTTCAACAGAAGCCGAAAAAATTCATAAACTGCAGGAAAAACTGTCATCCGGAAAATATCTGGGAAAATTCCTTGAAAAATGGCTGAACTACGATCCTGCTGACCATGACAAAAATCCTGCTTTTTCTTATGATGAATGCAGGAAGATACTCCATAAAAATAAAAAGAACCGCACAACCGAACAGCGAATCATCGGCTGGATCGGTACACACGGCAATGCAATCGCAGACATGATCTTGTCAGAGCAGAATCATGTGTGATGTTCAATATTTGTAACTGTTCAGAGCCAGACAGATTTGGCAGATACGCCACACCGAGGAAACACATAGTGTTTTCGAGGTTAGCTCTGAACAGTTACCTGATTTTTATATACTGCACCTGTATTACGATGTAAAAAGCTCTCCGCTATTCACCTGTTTTTTCTTCCCAGCCCGTCATCCGTGACAATTCTTTAAAGTACGTTTTTGTTTTTTCAAGGATTTTCGTTGAGCTGTTCGTATTATCGCTTAATCCAAAATGATTCACATCATTCCTGAGGGATTTTATCTGCTCAGCCAGACGTACAAAATCCCTGCTCAGTTTTTCACCCGCACTTCGGATCAGATTTCTCTGCTCCTCAGTCAGATTGTCATTGAATTTGAAATCTGTTTTTTTCATTCCGGCAATGGCGTAGGCAACAGCCGATGAACCGATATTTTCCCTGAACTTTTTATCATCTGCCTTCTCACTGCATCCCAGCTGAATACATACATATGTAGTGATCGTCTCCGCCATGGCGGTCAGTGCCATGGGGATCATATCCTTGTCAATGCACCATTGGCACGCAGCCATACCGGTATCCATCATCTTATATGCATTTTCTGTCTGCGCAGTACGGAATATCTCCGTTTTCTTTTTAATAATTTCCAAAAGCGGATTCAGCGGTTCAAGGGACTGGTTATCTTTCTGTATCACCCGTTCCAAAGCCTCATCCAGTTTATGATAAGCCTGCATGATCGACTGGTCTCCCTTGGGATAAATCCCACCGCGGCAGGTGGAAATGCTGCTCGTAAACATGTCCAAAGCTTTTGACAGCTTATTGATATCACTTGCGCTGTTCTGCTCTTCTCTCGATGTGCTTTCCCGTTTTTTCTTATTCATATCTCTGGTCGCCATCGCCGTAAAATCCCTGCTGTTTCCGTAACGAAGGAATGTATTCGTGGCCTGTGTCCAGTCCAGCAGCTGATCATAAAGCTTCAGGCTCAAGACAGGATTATGTGTATTTTTGGAATCGAACTGCCCATAATAAATATTTTTCACGGTGATATTCTTCACCGTTTTTGCGTAATTCAAAATCGTAATCATAATCATGGGAATAAAACGAAAGGCATGCGTAATATCTGCAATCACTTCATCCCCTTCTTCCAGATATTCCAGCACTGTCCTAAACAATTCCCATATTTCCTTCTCATTCTCACCTCTGGGAATCATAAAATGTCCGCTTTCAATATCAGGATAAGCCCGTTTCAATTCCGCTTCAAGACCATCCACACCATCCTTTGAAATCCAGTTTCTCTCATATGCCTCCGGAGTTGTTGCAATAAAAATCTTCTGCGGCTTCTCCTCCTCCGGCATCAGATCCAGAATTGCTTTCTGAACAAAACGTGTCTCTGAAGCATGATCTTTATCTCCCATATAATAACAGGTCTGTTTATAATCGCTGAAACCAAGGCAACTGATAAATTTACGCATATCTGCTCACCCTCCAATAATTAATCTGTATCTTTACAGTTTCACTTCATTCAGAATCCACTTCTATCTTTTTAGATTATTATAATTTTCTGAAAATAGCATGTCAAGTATTTTATTGTCTTTGTAAATTTTCGATTGTACACTGCCCCTCTTCCATCTTTTATTATATGACACCTGCTTTCCGTCAAGTTTCCACCCTTGTTTTGCATTAAAGTGTTAAAGTAAAAATGCTACAACCCAGTGTTTATACGGGCTGTGACATTTTTTTATCCAAAATTAACCACATTTTATTGTTGTGTTTTGTAGATTTATATGTTATAATGGTATTGCATCTTG
>JAQYDI010000036.1 GCA_028724245.1 Lachnospiraceae bacterium | reverse complement strand
TCGCCGACGATTGGAGTATTCAATGTCACAAAATGATTGTTGTTTCATGCAGCACACCATCCCTGTTTTTGATACTTCTATTATACAGGATATGGCGAGCTACTTAAAGCAGAAATGTTGAATTAATCAGCGTTTCCTTAAAATAGGGTTTCAATACAACCTTTGTTATTGTTTATCTTGAATATTTCGCGCTGCGCTGCAAGCAGTTTGGTTTGTTTCAATACAACCTTTGTTATTGTTTATCGATTAACCTTTTGGCAGATCAGGAGGGAGTAAAGATGTTTCAATACAACCTTTGTTATTGTTTATCGACTTCAGCGGCGGATGATCTGCCCTCTGAAGCTTGTTTCAATACAACCTTTGTTATTGTTTATCTGTCATAGCACCTTGCACTCAAATATAAATATCCTGTTTCAATACAACCTTTGTTATTGTTTATCGAATATGACCGGTCTACCGGAAATTATGGCGCAGGGTTTCAATACAACCTTTGTTATTGTTTATCACGGTTCTTGCAAGTTTTCTGTTGATCTTTGTCAGTTTCAATACAACCTTTGTTATTGTTTATCCCAGCTATCTAAAGCTTTTTTATTTTCTTTGTTTTATATTATACCGCACAAAACCTGACTTTTTCAATATTTTTACCAGCGATTCAACAAATTATAAAAATCCCATAAAAATCCTTTATTTCCAGTACTTTTCTCAATATTTGAAATTAATCGGCTGGTAAATCTGAGTATCCCCCTGACAACATACACCCCGGTCTGCTGAAATCACGCACTGACCGGGGCGTATCGTTCTGCACCAAGTACAGACATCATATAGTCATATGGAGTCATCTTATTCTCCATCACCATGGAAAATACCCTTGGTGACGCACCGCTGACAAGCATAACGCCCTGCTGATTCTTTCCTACCGGATACTGCTTATTACGACTCTTTACGTTCCAGAATACGACCTGCGGCAGCTTATAGCCATGGGCTTCGTAAAGCATCCTGGCATATTCAAAGTTGCTGCGGGAAGCATCTATGGTACAGCGGTCAAACTCCATATCGGAAATAAAATACAAAGTTTCCGGAAGTTCGCTCTGTGGCAGGTGATTTTCAACTGCTGCTGCGAGTACAAGTTCAAATACTTTCTGAATATTCGTATTTGCGATCTCATTATAAGATCGGCAGTAACGAACCTTATCCACCAGATCCCTGCCCTGAATCTCCACCAGCTGCGGTCTGTTGGAGAAAGTGATGAAATGATTGTGAAAGGCACCTGTATTGTGCTCTGCAAAGTAAATACCAAGTGAAAGCGCCACATCACACGGACTCGGATTGCCGGAGCAGTACATGGAGCTTGAACCGTCTATAACTGCCAGTGCATTTCGGCCATCCGTATAATTCTCCAAAGCATTCCAGGTAACGTCCAGACTTTCTCTCTCCTCTGTCGAACCACAGAAATCAAGTGCCTGACAAACCAGATCGTACGGCATCAAAGTACCGACATGCATGGAAGCCTCGCCCCTGCCTACCTTTTTAATATACGAAGTATATCGCTGCTGGTCATTTCGTATAAAAGCTTTGCGATATTTGAGCATCGCCCTTGCCGGCTGCTTTGCATAATCAAAGGTATAATCCTTCTCACGCAGGTTGTTCTCCAAAATGTGAATGTACGCACGAAGCGAAGAAAGCATCTTTCGGTACTGTGCATCCTTCATGCCCATGGCTCCTGCAATTTTCTTTGCCTGGCGCACAGCCTCTGCATTTGACGCATTTACAGAAGGAAGCCACTTTGCCATCAGTGAAACCGGCTGATTCTGTGCCATGAGTACCATGTCCTGTGCAAGAGTCCTGCTGATGTAATCCATCGCTTCCTTTTCACAGGGAGTGTCCAGAAGAACGAGAAGATCATCAAAACGGCCGTATTCCGCAATCAATGGAATGTTTTTAATTACGCTTTCAGTCTCGGAAGACGCCATCCAGTGAAGGATGATTCGAAATACACGTCGCTCACCGAGACCGCCGCGGATATCACGGGCATAGAATAACAGTTTCATGGCAATGTCGCGGTCCTCAGCCCACGCTTTCATAAAACGGTGGATAAGCACTGTATCTTTTGCATTTCGGAGCGCACCGATTACGGCAAATAAATCCAGAGTTGCTGCACCGGTGCTCTTTACAGCTGCAGCACCATTTTCAGTTACCGTCTGGTTCGACTTGTTTTTTAATGCCTGAAGCATGGAAACAGTCATGTCCTGCATAAAATCCTCCTCCTCTCGTATTATTAACAAAGCACTTTTTTTTATGGCGTCCTTCCACTGAACGAAACCTGCATGCAAAGCAGGTTACAGGAATCGAACCTGTGTTTCCACCGTCGGTCGGATTTGTTCATTGCTGTTAGTGCTTTTTATTTTTTATTCTTCTGTGTTCTCTGTTTCATCTGATGGTCATATAATAACACATCATTCTGCATGAATCCCGGAAAAAAAGTTGCGAATCACATTTTCTCCTGTCTATCTGATTCTTTTCTGCTGCTTCTGCTACATATCTTCAAATAACTGTGAAGCTGATTTCGGGGCATATTCCGGAATCAATCTGCAGTATGATGCAGCAGGAAGTCCCCTCAGGAACATATGGCCAGGTTTACCATGATCAATACACCAGAAACCGATTCTTCCCAATGGATGTTTTGTTAATACCTTTGCTGTCAGTTTTCTGTCATGCTGATACTCTTCATACAGTGTTTCAGCCATCTTTCCGATTTCATCTGCCAGTAAATCCAGTTCTGTCATCCGATAATCATAATATTTGACAGCAGCTGCTGCTGAAGGATTCCTGTCACATAACTCCTGCACACTCATACCCTCCTCCCGAAGAAGAGAAATCACCCTCTCCCTGGTCATTGGAATACCTGCAATATAATGCGCAGCCAGATAATCCGGTGACTTGATCTTCACACGGTTCCAGTTCCTGTCCACAACTACAAAACCTTCCTGCTCCACTTCGGACTTTTTTTCCATCCCGCTGTTCAGCTCTTTTGCGGCCCGAATACACGCTTCAAGACTATGCAGCGGATATCTTGCCGGTTTTCTGATTCCAATATCTTCCTCCGTCTCCATTCCGGTAATATTGTGTCTTGTGCCTGTATGGTACAGCATGGTGCATTTATATGGAACGATGATCTGTGTTCTGGGGCTTACCAGCTCAAAAATATAGGTTTTATCCTTATCCAGTCTGTCAAATGGAATGTCAGCATAGTTGACCGCTTTGAAAATCACATCCTGAAACGTCATTTTCCCATTTTCTCCAACCAGAGCCTCTTCTGCGCGGATCATTCCATTTGTAGAAAACTGCCAGTCATCTCTTTCTCTGTCAAACCACAATTTGATGATGGAACCATCCACTTTTTCCTGTACACAGGCAGACGACCATTCGATCTCATCCGCATAGCTTTCATTGTAATTTCCAAACTTCCTGAACGGCCAGCATACTACCTCCAATGCATTTACATCGATAATAATACCTCTTGCCTCCTGCACAACAGGATCGGTAAAATCACATTCCGTCGCATACTTAAATAATGCCAGATTTCCATCTCGTCTTACAGAAACCCCGTATTGATCCGGAAGTATTTTCTCCCAGTCGGGATGCTGACTGATAAATCTGCAGATACATGAATTCTGATTCATACCATTCTCCTTTCCATGCAGCTTCCGGGCAGTCGATTTTCAATGAGCCTGCACATCTGCTGCATGCAGACGCAAAATGTCATCCATCATTTTCTCACCCAACAGTTTTCTGTCCTCTGCTGCCGACTTTTTCGATTTCTCCCATGCCTCAAGGGGACGCATATGCCAGTTGATCAGCTGCGCTGTATAAAGCGTTTCTTCAAATCCGCCGTATTTCCACTGATCATTTCCCTGATATGCATCTAAAAGGAACAGATAGGTACCATAATTCTCATGCCCGTAAAAATGAGCACTTTCCGTAGGAATGCCCCTGCTGTTTTCAAATTTTTTTGTAAAAAACTTTCCGCAGTCATGGTATGCAGCTGCAGTCTGTACCGCATGGCTGTATCCATTTGAAACACAGTAATCATACGCACTGTTCATATGCTCACCAAGAGTCAATCTGTGATGTGGATTATCCTGAGAAAATGTTCTCATAGACTCCATGGGAAGAGCATAGGAGGCATCTTCAATCACCGGAATAATCTCATCCCATCCCTCATACCAGTAAGGACACTGAAAATTCCTTAAATATCTGTCAATCACCCGATTTCCCACGGTACGTGAACGTTTCCCGTCTCTCTTTTGACATATTTCGGGTATCGTGAGGAATAGCACGCATACTCTGCGGATATTTTCCGGGACATTTTTCAGGAAATTGCTACGTTTCCTGCGGTTCATATTCGTAGCATCATAAATACAGGACTGTCCCTTTTTTAAATCTGCCATAACTCTTCTGCCCAGTTCCTGAAAAACCATCTGGTGATTATCCTGGCACCCCTCATCATGCAGCAATTCTGCCCGGATCGCATCAGAACCATGAACAGGAATCCCCTGTAAACGCATCTTTTTCGCCCAGAAGCTTTTACCGCTTCCCGGAATACCCACCAGCATATAAAGTACGGTCTGCTTCTCTGTCATTTCCATTGTACCCCTCCTTCAAACTCTTTATCTGTCTGATCTGAATATACCACTGATGCCATGCCTGTTCACGGAAAGAAAGTTACGAATTCTGATTCCGGTTCATCTGTTTCAGACAGCTTTGCTTCTTCAGACGCTCCCTGATTTCTGCAATCAATTCCTCCGGTTCCACCACTTTCACGCTCGGTCCGAATGCCAGAATCCGGATCAGCATTTCTGTCTCATCTGAAGCATCATATGTCAGTTTTACAATATAATGCCGGTCATCAAGCTTTTTCGTCTCTTTTTCCAGATGAGAAAAATGCAGAAGAATACGCTCCAGAGTATTTCTGAAATCGGTTACCTCCAAAGTCACCGTACGATGCTCTTCCCCCGCAGGAATCCAGTTCATCCCCTTACACAGCGGCAGTATGCAGGTACTGTCCTCCAGCTCTGCACATTCCGTAATTCTTGACACATTCAGTGTCCTCACCTCTGATTTTTTATATGTACCACTGCTGCATCCCCTTACTTTTACACGAAATCTGTCATCTTTTGGAGAATACTCCAGATATTCGGGACAGCAGAAAAATGTATTCTTTTTCCCTCTCGCAGTTTCATATTCAACAGACAATGCTGTCTCATTGTCCAATGCATGAAGAATCGTTCTGAAATGAGCAGTATATCCTGCATCCGAAAAAGGATCCCCATCGGTACTGCGGTCATAATACACCAGCATCTCCGGTGTAAATAAGGGCTCAATTTCCTCCAGACCACTGACATCCGGCTCAAACAACTGTATTCTGGGATCTGAAATCAATGCCTTCATCCATCGCTTCTGAAGCGTTGTCAAAGGCATCGCAGGTTCTTTTAACAATGGAGTTTTATACTGCGCAGTAAGCAGATACCAGTGTCCGCCTGCCAGCTTGTCCGGGATGTTCAGGATACTCTCATCAAAAGCCTTCTCATATATGATATCCTGTAACTTTTTCTTATTAAGCTTCCCTTTTACCGCCTCCGCAAGAGCCGCAGCAATCACATTGTAATAGCTTCCATATATCTCATGGAACAGCATGTCCCTTTTCTCCTTCCAAATCTGACGCCATATCTGACGATTTCTCTTCGTCTTTTATATCATAAAGGTAATATAACGCCTCCATATCCCCCCAGAAGCGTTCTTCTACCTTTGGATCATCACAACTGAAATTCTGAATACGGCCCGTAAAAGTACGTATCCACGGCAGCATTTCCCGGGGATTGCACACATCTGCTGAAAACCTCCATGTAACATCATCCGTTTTTTCCACTGCTCCGCATCGTTTTTCCCTGATCAGACGCTCCGCAACATAGGGCTCATACGTCTCCGCATGCACATCAAATTCTATATAATAAAGAGCATTGCTGTTAGAAACCGCTGCGCCCCACATATGTGCAGCGGTTTCCCGCATCTGCGGATACCATTCGTCCCATTCCTCTGTTCTTTTACCAACAACAGCATGCAGAATATGATCCAGACGATAGATGCAAAACTGCCGTTCCGCTAAATTCCATGCAAACAAATACTGCCGTCCATACTGCGTACTGGTATAGATCCGATATGGAATAACGGTCATACTTTTTCTGGTTTTCAGCATGGTCAGCTTCAATTCAGACCGGCTGGAAACAGCCTCAAACAGTACATATAAAATTTCACTGTCCAGAGCCTTCATGATATGATGATGTTTATATCTGAAAATATCCTTTACATCATCAAACCGGTCCAGCAGATAAGAACCAACAACTCCTAACGGAGCAATTTCGGAATAAAAGGATACGGCACTCTTCCACGATTCCAGATCAATGTTGTCGGCAGCCTTCCTATAAACACTCTCGCGGCCTCTTTTCTGCTTCCGGACAAGACCAAGCTGTTCATATTCCTTCAGCTTTTTGCGGATCGTGGATTCATCCAGAATATCCGCATCGAAATCTGCCAGATAATGATCCTCCATTTCATTGATCACTTCCCGAATCGTAAGCCCTCCGTCTTCCGGAAGCAGATCCAGCAGATAAAAATGCAGCATCACATCATTATCTGTAAAACTTTTTGTTTTAAATGCCCTGTACAAAGGATTATGCGCAATGGCCCGGCTGTCCACAGACAAATAGATCCGTTTTCCATCCGCATCCTGCCCGAAATGCATATATTCCCCCAGCCAGCTTTCCACCCGCCTGCGCTCATTATCATAACTTCTTGCGCTTTTCTCATCAATATCCATACGATGCCGAAAACCATACACATAGAATTCCCGCATATACCCTCTGATCTTTGCAAATGATTTGATCAACTCATGATAAGCCACCGGATTTTACCTCCCCCGCTAAATAATACATTATATCAATTATCGGAAATGCAGGCAACTTCTTATTGGTTTACGGAACGGCACATTTGTCGGGGCCAACGAACAATCTGCCATGAATGCGGCAGAAGGTGAAATACAGCAGTACTCTTATATGGCATCATTTCCTACATTGATCAACGTAGACGGAGAACTGACATACCTCGGTGTATTAAAAGACAACGCCAGTCTCGTTAAAATGTATTATACCGTGAATGTAAAGGATTACTGCAGTTCTTCCGCCGCTGAAACCAAAACAGAAAACGTGGGATTTACCATCGCAGTAATGCAGTACGCAGACATAGAAGGCAACACCTGGGTATATATGGGAACAGCAGACGGAACCGTATACAAAGCAAAATTTGCAGACAACGAAATGCTTTCAAAATTTGCAGACAACAAAATGCTTTTATATGCAAAAACAGGAGATGTACTCCGGGGAACCATACTCGACGGAAAAGTAACGGTAAAGGAAGTAAAACGGCAGAAGCAGAATAGGGGAAGGGGATGTCCAGTTCCAGTTCATCCGTCTCCTTTCGGGGCCCGCTCCCGCTCCTCAGGGAGCCTTTCAGGAGATGGATGAACTTACACTGGAATAATGAAAAGTCGACCGGAATCTGACTTTCTTCTATCGTACGAACATTCCCGCAATCGGAACAAGTTCTCTCATATCAAAATCCATTTTGCACAGTCATCGCCGCATCTGGACGCATTGAAAATCCTATCAGGCATCTTGTAAATCAATATTAAGCATCTAGAACCTCCCTATGTAATATCATAATTCCATAATTCGTAACCTTGCCGTCTTGCTGAATCGTACACAGGCTGCATGTTTTTCTCTAAAATATGAATAAACTCCGTTTTCGTATTACCAGGGCGATATAACTCCTGACCTGCCCAAAGTGAATGCAGATTGTCTCGATAACAGGATTCGTATAATTTATAAAGATTCGGATTGTTCTGTACCAGCTCATACATCGAAAACTGATTCAGGGCAAATCGTTTGAAGAAAGGATTCCATTTTGGCAGACGATTACTCTTTGAAGAATTCAGTGACGAGTCCATCGGCATTAAATTCCAAAGTTCATCATTCATAACAAATGACCATGGGATAAAATGATCCACATCGTACCGGTTCTGTTCAATCTGTTTTCCTGTGAATACATCACAAACAGGCTGTATATCCAATACAGCTTCCCAGAGTTTTCTCACCTTGCCTAATTTACGCATTTTCTCATCTAAAGGCGCCAGTTTGTACACGAGTCCCGGAACTTCCGGATTATTCATCTGAAGCCATTTGACCTTTTCATATTGAACCCATCTAAGAATAGATACCGTATTATCCTGAATCATCTCGACCCATTCATGGCTAAAATGAACTTCTTTTTTTAACTTACTGCTTGTCCCCAGCGTATATGGAAGCAGTACTATCCGGTTGATTCGTTCAATATACTCGACCATACGAATTGTGCTGTTCCAATTGGCCTTTTCATTGCTTCGTTGAAAGAAACCTGCAAGAGCACGATAAGGTACCATATTGGTTAATTGTTCCTTAAACAGTTTCAATTCTGAAGAATACATGGAGATTGCATTTTTGATTTCTGTTTTCGATGCGCCGGAAGGAAGTGTACTCACTTCGGCTAATTTGATTACCGCCCGCTCAAGACCGTCCCGCACTTCGCCATTCTGAATTCCGCTTAAGTGAATGTGGAATTCCCGTACTGAATACCAGGCATTTGAAATCATCTCATCAATGATCTCACCAAAAGTAGTATCTGTAATCCCCTCAGAAATCAACTTCACGATTGCTTCCAGCCAATAGAACTTGTAGCAATAAGAAGGATCTTTCATCATCAAAGAGAAACTTTCGATGTCGAGCGTATTATGGTATTCCCCATTGATATTCAATATATAGTCGTTTTTTTCAGGATTATATTCAGCCATTTTTCCTCACTCCTGCCTGGACGTACATCTACTGACACCCATTCGTCAATAATCTGCAGTTCCGGAAACTGTACCAGAAAAGAAGCGAATGAGTCTGTTGTAAAATCTGAAAAGTGCCTGCCATTTCTTTCACCTTCAAAATTACCATACTTGAAAGATGTATAGATTAACCCTTCAGATTTCAGTGCTGCTATCATTCTTGCGAAAATGTCAGGCAGCTCCTTCTTTGGAACATGAAGGATTGAAGAACACGCCCAGATACCGTCATATTTTTCGAGCTCATTCAAATCCTGAAAGAGTATGCATCTTACAGGAATACCGGTATACTCCTCCGCATATCGGCAAAGTTCCTTTGAACCATCAATTGCCTCTACCTGAAAGCCTTTATCCAGAAAATACTTTGTATCTCTTCCAGATCCGCAGCCATAATCAAGAACACTGGCGCCTTTAGAAAGAAGGGCGGCAAATCTGTCAGCAACAGCACTAAAGTCAACTGCAACTGTTCCGTTTATGAAGTTTTCTGCATTTTCTTTATAATATGATAATGTCCTGTCCATTTTATTTACTCATTATCTGTATCGGTGTTAGTGGGCTGGCTTTAAAGCATTCAAAAGTGTTTTTTATATTCATCTGCAATCATCCCCTATCCTACAATTTTAATTTTTCTGGTGAATCCGAATACCTTTACTTATTTTTTCTTCCTCGTTTTTCTAACAGTCACTTCAGAAACTTCTGTTAGCGGAACAGAAAGTTCTTGGTTTTCCCATAAGGACTCGAAATAATCTGTATATAATCTGAATCCTTTTCCTCTTGAATTAAATTTATATGTTACAGTATCTGAACTTTTATAACCATACCAATACGGTCCGATATATATGTCATCATCTACTCTCCAATAAAAATCTAAAGTCATGGCATCATATCCTTTGACTATAATTTTACCTTTCTTGGATTTCAAATTGAGCTGATTGGCCCAGTTAACCAAATCATTTATGCTATTTTTTATTTCATTTCCCTCTTCTTTTTCTCGTGCTTTCATGAAATCACTTTCCGGGTTCATAACTAAGAGTCTAAAATTTACACCTTTTCTCAAACACTGTTCAACTTTTTATGATATTTTGTTCTAAAACTTGATAAACCAAATGCAACACCATCAACACAGTATTTTGCTTTATCTAAGTTTGGATCTGAATCAACATTTTTTTCTGCACGAGTACCATATATTTTCTCTATTCCCCACTCACTCAACTCTGATACACTAACTCTCTCAACAAAGAAGTCATGAGCAAAAATCACAATAGCAGAAGCAATTAATGAACAACCAACTCCTGAACATAATGTATTCCACGGATTTAACGGCACATAAGCACTTATTATCATAAGCACAATCCCCACAATTATTAATAACGATGCAACAAACAATGACTTCCAATTATAAGACTCTTTCACTTATACCGCCCCCGATTCTTCGTTTGTATCATTCTTATTGTCTACTCCAAAACACACGCCCAGATTCGTATACCTCTCCAGAGAATGCAAGCCTTCTGTAATAAAATTCCAGGATTCTTTATAATCCGGTCCAACCGCAAAATCCGACTCTTTGATGTACTTCAGAAATCCCGGTATATCATTTCGGTACTTTTTCGCAAACTGATATGCATCCTCTTCTTTTTCTTCATCGGTACTGTTAAGCTTTCCGTACAGGGCATGATCCAGATTGCATGACATATAGTAGATTCCATATGGTAGTCTCCAAATCTGCCCTGTTGATTTCAAACGATCGATATTCTCACGTTTTCTTGCATTTCTACTTATAATCCCCTCTGGATTTGCAGTATGTATTTCTGCAGCGCTATATACAGGCTTTACTGCGTTTTCATCCTCTACAACTGCAAAGTCCGGGGCATAAGCCCCGTCCATATCCACGATATGAATAATTTCTTTAAAGTCATTCGATTTGTAATGGTTCTGTGCTGCATACTGTTTTACACAGTTCCCAACCTTCGAAACGATGTTGGAAGAAGTAACTCCTGCCTGAGTGGTAATATCTCCATGCATAATGTGAACATACACTGAATCCTTATCATAAATTTTTGCCAAAAGCACACCCAACGCTTCATCATCAGATGGTCCTTCTACAATTACAAAGACGATCTTCCTTTTTGCCACTACATCTCACCAGCCTCTCTAAATGCCAGTGCGATTTCATAGTTGTTTGTTGGCTCATAAACAACTTCATTCTGTTCTCCCAGAACAATATCTCTGTAATAGAAATCTCTCAGATTGTGATTCTCTTTTACATTGACCATTCTCAGATAACGATTTTCTGGATTGGTCGTAGTAAATGCAATAAAACCTCTGTCCAGAGTCTCTAAGGGACGCAGGTTATGGGATGTAAAAATCAACTGACCTTTGCCCTTTTCTGAAATAATTCTCAGGAGTTCACCCAACAGATATTCAAATACACCTGAATCAAGCTCATCGATTGCCACTGTAATGGACGCCTTATTGTATACAACAATCAGAAGCTGTAAGATTGATACAATCTTTTTGATTCCTTCAGACTCATAACGCAGGGGAATCTCTTTACTGTTCTTCCTGGACATAAGCTGAACACGACATCCAATATTTCCGTTCTTTAAAACCTGTGGTCCAAAGTTATACATACTGATAGTCAAGCCCGGAACGATCTGAGAAAGAACCATATTCATATTTGGAATGATTTTCTCAATCAGTTCTGCAGCTTCCTTCGGAATTGTCTCTGCCTCGTCAAGCGGCAGCATAATATTTCCTACAGCACCTGCAGTTTCACTCTCATACTTAAATGCCAGTGGAAGAGCGTTCATTGTAATCAAACCATTATTCTGAGTATTGATTACAAACAGTTCAAAATTGCCATACTCTACAAGCATCTCAAGGAGTTCTGTATAAATTGGCCGTTTACAATTCTCTCTAATGACTGTCAAAAGCTCTCTTGAGAAAATAAAGGATCTGGATGTTGCAGAAGCCAGACGTTTTGCCACTTCAAGATCTGTTGCAGTTTCTTTGTCTTTGCCGACCAGTTCCTGATACTTATTTCTAGGAGTAAATACTTCCTTTGCACTTGTATTGATCAGATGAGCCATTCTGTTCTTCTCATTGCCATGTACATAGGAGCAGCTGAGAACCTCATCAAAAATAACAGCCTTTGTATTTTCTGGTTCTGATACATTCTGAATATTATCATTCTGTTCTTTTTTAAGCTTAAATTCATACACAACACCATAAGAGGTTCCACTTTCCGGAATTTCAACAGAAAACTCAAATCTCAACTTTGCACTATCTGCTTCTACATGAATGTAATCAGCATACTGCAGCGGAACCACCTGTCCGCAAAGGGCATACTTTAACAACATGATTGCATCAATCAGTGCGGTCTTACCGGATCCGTTCTGGCCGTAAATCCCAAGAATACTTGCTTTATAATTCTTTCTATTATTCTTAAAGGTAATCTGCCCCGTCTTAACATTTTTGAAATTTTCAATTTCTATTTTTTCTATTCTTACCCTTCCCTTTTTCATGATCCACCTCTCGATTTATGTGCTGATATCACAGGTTCATTTTATCATTATGCCCTTATTTTGTCAATTTGAACACGTTTTTCGATACTTTTTATTCCGTTTTAATTATTAAAATAGCATTTTTGTCGTTTTTCAGGGCAACGAAAGGTATCCGGCGCACGGATCAGACCCCATAAAACCATTGGTGTCAGACACACCAAAGAAATCAGCATAACGAAATTGTCTGTCTACAGACCCTGCAATTCTCTTTTTATCCGATCAGGACTTCTTTTCCACGGAATGCAAAACCATAACTTCGGATTCTTTCCTTCGGAATTCCTCTTGCTGCAAGTTGTGCGGCATACTGCTTTTCTTCAATCTGATGAAGTGCGCTCTGCACCGTCTCTTCCAGACTTTTTTCTTTCTTCGGATTAAAAACTTTAAATTCCAGAATAATTGCATCGTCTTTTGGATTTCTCGGTTCCAACATCACATCGTATCTGCCAAATCCACTCTCACGATTTGAGGTAATGATATAATCTTCTTTCAGATCGACAACAATTCCCAACATAAATCCATGATAGAATCGTTCCGGATCTTCTCCAGCCGGCTTATTTCCTGTATCAAAAAAACTAAAACTGTTCAATGCCACCTCATTCATATAAACATTCATGGACTCCACATCACCTGACAATAAAGAATTTACAAATCTATTTCTGTAAAACCAAACGATGCCGCATATTCCTTAGATGTTGTTGTAATCACTTTCAGGTTATTCAAATCTGAAAAAATGGACGCTTTACTGACTCTGGTCACTCCAGTCATAATTCCACGCTCCAGCCATGGGTTCGTTTTAAATGTGGAATTAAAGAAACTTCTGGTAAACGCCACCATTTCGTCCCAATATCCATCCACATAGGCTTCCTGCATTGGTGTATCATATTCATCCATAAGAATAATCACCTTTTTTCCATAATAGCGATATAAATAATCTGACAGCTGATATAATGCCATTGGTGCATCCATATCACTCATCTCATATTCCATACGTTCAAAATAAGATTTCTCCGTCTTTGATAATACATCACTTTCCAACAAAAATGATTTTTCCCGGTACTGTCCCATAAGCAGCTTCCGCATGATATAATTTGCAAGTTCAAAGTTTTCTGATTTTATATTTGCAAATGACAAACTGATTACCGGATAGGTTCCCTGTATCCTTCGATACTCCTCATGCTCCCATATGGAAAATCCCTCAAATAAATCTCCTCTATCCGCATACTTTGCAGAAAAAAAAGCTTCCACCATGCTCATGTTCAAAGTCTTTCCAAAACGACGCGGACGAGCAATCAACGTAACACTATCGCCACATTCCCACCATTCCCTGATAAAATCTGTCTTATCAATATAATAATAATCTTTTTCAATCAGGTCTTCAAAACTCTGAATTCCAATTGCTACCTTTTTCTTCATAGACATCTCCTGCAAATCTTTGCATTGCCCTGCCTCCGCTTAAGTGCTCCTGAATGCAGGCATTCGTCGCACTTTTTGTGCAAATCTGCCTGGCTCTGAACAGTTACGAATATTATATCATAAATTCAGGGATATGAAACGGCACCTGCTTTCTGAATTACATCTCTGAGAAATTGAAAACTGTATGCAGACCTGTGGATTTCCACAGGCCTGCAAAGTATTACAGCAATTCTGCCATATACAGCGGCAGATGGATGATCCCGTCTTTGACCATGACGTCTTTGGTATAGAGGATATATGCGTTGCCAATGACAGATGAAAAGTGCTTTCGAAATTTATCCAAAGAAGAATGAGAACGGTAATCGCCGGATTTGACTTCTACCGGAGCAATCTTCTTCCCTTCGGTGATGAGAAAATCGATTTCCATGTGGTTTTCACGATTTCGACTATCGGAACGGGAATAAAAATACAGCCGTGGCCTCCGGTGACGGAGCATCTGCGCAACAATGTTCTCCATCAGCATTCCCTCGTTGATATTCAGCTTGTCAAAGAGGATCGCACGATAAAGCTCATTGTCAGTGTACTTCTTATCCTGAAAAGTTTGGGTCACAAGCAGTCCTGTATCCGCCATATAGCACTTCTTTTTGGTGTTGTCGGCACTCAACGCAAGTCCGACATGTGGGTCTGTTGCATTGAAACAGGTATTGACAATCATGGATTCATTCAACCACACAAAGGAATCCTCAAAAGTTCGAAAACGAGCCTGCTTCCCAAGGGAAGAAAGCTTATATTTCTTTTCTTTTTTGGAAAGCTGTCCCGGAATGCCGTCAAACACAGCGAACACTTTATCTTCATAGCCTTCTGCAAATTTTGCGACATCCTCACGGTAAAGTTTTAGAATCCGGCGCTTGGCAGCATCGGAACCTTCAAAGTCTTTACCGTTCACGTAAGCAAGAACGGACTGCGGCATACCGCCTACGAGAATGTACTGACGGAAGTCGTTCATAACCTTCCGATGAAGAACTGCCCCGAGAGGTTTCTTTCTTTCAAAGCAATGTCGAATCAGAGGATAAGTCGCTTCATCACCCATTGCCCAAAGAAACTCTTCAAAATCCAGCGGAAACATCTCGATGTGATCCTCTTCCGAAGGAATAATAATATCCTGTACATTCTTTTTCAGTCGGACCAGAGATCCTGTCTCAAGATAATTTCGGATTACGTTCCATACAGCTTACTGATAAAAAGTTCCTGTTAAATGGTAAATCCATATTTCAGCGTCTCATTCTTGATCAGGGATTCTATCCCGATGGTATTTATACTGCGCCGTCGGATAAAGAATTGGAAAATAATATTAAACGTTCTATGGCAATGGGATTCAATGGTGCCCGTCTTCATCAGAAAATATTCAAAGAACGTTTCTTATATCATTGTGACAGACTCGGATATCTTGTTTGGGGCGAATTTCCAAGTTGGGGTTTTCCTGCTGTCATCGGTGCCGGTATGACCCACATTAATTAACAAACTGTTTCAAATACTGTTTCGAATATCCACCAGGATGTGTTATACTGATAGAATCACATCTGATTTCAAGGAGGTTTTACATATGTTTTCATCGTTTGATACGTTAACTGATATTTTGTCTGCACCGGGAATGAAACAGTGGTTTCATTTTCTTTACCTGGAAGACCAGCTCGACTGGTTTCCGGCAGAGTTATGGAATCAGCCATTACGGTTCGCTGCTTTCAGAGGACAAACACCGTGGGGAAGCAGCCTGCAGACGTTGGCTGAGCAAATCGTTGATACTGCGAATCTGGTGCTGGAATTGCAGTCAGGAAAGAGGCAATGCTTACATTTGCATGATTGGGAAGCCTGGGAGCCGGAAGAAGGAGCAGACCTGCAGGATCCGGAGCAGACTTTTATCATTACACCGCCAACGGATGTGAAAGTGGATTCCTTAAAGCCGGCACTGATCATATGTCCCGGAGGCGGATATGAATTTGTCAGCTTTCAAAATGAAGGCACACCGATTCAGATTCTGGCGGAAAAAAGGGGATATGTATCATTCATCCTTCGTTACAGGGTAGCTCCCTCACGCTATCCCGATCCACAGTTGGATTTACTGGAAACAATTCAGTATGTTCGGAATAACGCAGCCAAATATCATGTTGACCCCAATCGGATAGCGATCATAGGCTTCTCAGCCGGAGGGCATTTATGTGCATCAGCAGCTGCATTGGCGAAAACGCTGCTGCCGGAAGGCCGGCCAAATGCAGTTATTTTAGGATACCCGGTGATCAGCTTTGAGGAAGGTACTGCACATGAGGGCAGTGTTCTGGCATTGCTTGGAAAGGATGATGAGACATTGCGTCACAACCTTTCCGTTGAAAACATGATCGACTCGGATTATCCTCCCACATTTGCCTGGGCCTGCATGGATGATGATACAGTTCCATGTGAAAATACCAGAAGACTTGAAGCAAAATTGAAAGAAAAGGATATCAGGCAGGAATGCCATTATTATCCAACCGGGGGGCATGGATGTGGTCTGGCATATGAAAACTCAGCCTGGAAATGGAGTTTTGATATGTTTGCTTTTCTGGAAAAATATCTTTAGTATCCTGTTTTTTCAGATAAATAAGCGAAGTTTACAGTAAAACACACCGTATTTTTGAGGTGTGGCGTATCCGCCAAATAGATTTTCGCATAAAAGTGTTCCTGACCACACACGGAAAATTATGTCTTCGACAATGATTGTCGCACCCTGCAGATCCCGATCATTTCTGCTTTAATGCCTCCATCACCTCTGACCGGTATGGAATGGACGGTACAGCTCCGTTTCTGGTCACTGCGATGGAGGATGCTTTTGCACTCATTTTCAGGATTTCCGGTATCGGCATGCCTTCCATCAGGCCCGCCAGAAAATAGCCGGTGAAAGTATCCCCCGCTGCAGTGGTATCCACCGCCTTTACCGGGAAAATCGGCTGTTCATATACCTGATCTCCTTCCGCATATTTTGCGCCATCTTTGCCCAGAGTCAGCACAATTTTCGCATGAGGAAACATTTCACGCATCTTTTCCAGAACCTCATCCGGGTCTGTCAGACCTGTGATCTGTCCGCCTTCCACTTCATTCAGCAGGAAGATGCTGATTTTTTTCATATCGACCGCTTCCAGTTTCTCATTGAACGGAGAGGGATTCAAAGCAATCTGCAGGCCTTTTTCGTATGCCTGATCTACTATATAAGGAAGCAGATTAACCTCATTCTGCAGAAGAAGGATGTCCCCCTTCTCAAAATCCGCCAGAATTTCATCGACAAATTCTTCCGTCAGCATCTGATTGGCACCACCATAAAGGAGTATGCTGTTCTGCGCATTTTTATCCACCTGGATAATCGTATGACCGGTAGGCACTGCAATTTTACGGATATAATCCGCATGTACACCATATTCCGCGCACGCATCCAGAAATGGCTGTCCGTCTTCACCAATCAGTCCTCCATGATACACATCAGCACCTGCCTTTGCAAGAGCCATGGACTGATTGATTCCTTTCCCTCCCAGAAATACATTTCTATCTCCGGCAGATTCCGTTTCACCCGGTCTGATAATATGATCCACATGATATACGTAATCCAGATTCAGAGAACCGATATTTATTACTTTCATTAATCAAAATCCTTTCGTTATTTGCAGGCGGAAAATACGGTTTTTACTGTTTTCTTTGCTGCTTCCGCCTTTGCCATCAACTACAATTTTACATCCGCTCAATTCCATAGTCAACATTATACAAAGAATGATTACTGCTGTTTTTCAGACAATTCTGCCTTCTGCCATCGTAACTACTTCATCAAACAGATGATCCAGGTTCTGATCGATCATATGAGCAGCAACAATCACGATTTTTCCCTTTTGCTTTTCTTCCAGAATAATTCGTTCTACTGCCCGGACATTATCCGGATCAAGCGCATTAAAAGGTTCGTCCAGAAGAAGAACATCCGGATCCTCCATAATTGCCTGACAGATTGCAAGACGCTGTTTCATTCCCAGTGAATACCGCTTTACTTTTTTATCTTTATCATCAAACAGATTTACTGCTCTCAAAGCCGTTTCAATCTGTTCCCTGCCTATTACATGATTGATTTTGGCAAGGTACACCAGATTCTGCCACGCAGTTTCATTTTCCACAAATGATGGATTCTCAATAATTACTCCAAATGTTGTATTTTCCGGACAGTGAACCGTACCTGAATCAGGATGAAGCAATCCGCAAACAGTTCTCAGCAGCATGGTTTTTCCACACCCATTGTGTCCTTTCAGCAGATAAGCTTTCCCTTCCTGAAATTCAAAAGTGATGTCACATAATACGTTTTTATGTTTCAATTCTTTATTTACATGATCAATTTTAATCATATCCAGATCCTCCTGACAATAGAATTTTCACTGTTTTTATTCTCTGCGATTATTTCCAAATGGACAATAAAAATCAGCAGCCAACAAATAATACTGAAGAAATGACGTTATGATCACAAGCAGACATTTTAATTGCCACTGTTGATACCATAATACATTCTGATCAAACGGAAGAAACAACGCTGTAATAAACCGATTTTGCACCACTGGTACGATACAAAGAACCAGACAGACTGTCATCCAGATATACTGCCTGCGAACCTTCACAGTATTCATTATCACGATAAAACATCCCCACATAAGCAATGTCAACAGATGCAGTCCCTCTAAATACAATAAAAATACAACTGTATTTAATTTCGCAGCAGACAGAACACATTTACCATTCTCCAGACATAATAAAAAGAATCCACTGCATAGATGAACAGAGGTACAGAGCAACGCACTGATAACGATTCTTTTTAAAACAAATACGGCCAGTTTTTTTCTTCTATTTCCCGAAATTCTGCTGTATAAATAGCAGTATCGTATAAAAACTTCCTGAATTGACTGAAAAAGGATATAAATTTCCATACTGAAAAAAATAAGCAGAACTCCCACGGAAAAAAAATATACATGATTCAAAGGATCTGATCCTGTAAATTCCATTTGGATTAATTGAAGATAATTTTCTTCCGGGTATAAACATTTCAACAGCCGAAGAAAAACCATCTGAAAAGCTGCAAGTACTGCATATTTTAATAAAAATGAATACCTCCTGCAGATTCCAGCCATAAGCATCCAGCCCCTTTCCAGAGCAAATAAATTTTATTTCAATTTTCCGCTAAGAAAATCTTTTCTTTGAAGAACCTTATACAGCACAATGGTTAAAACAATATCCGCCGCTGCAAAATATCTCCAGTGATAGATCGGGACAGCATTCATGCTGTTCGTATTCTCCGCATACTGCAATGTAATTACAATCCCTGCACAGATAATGTACATCACGCTCATACTTACCAGAGAGACCGCCAGCCTTTCTGTGATGATATACAGTAAAGTGTAGACCAGGTACATCTGAAAAACAATCAGGTAAAAAAAGCACATATCTGCAAGGTAATTAACATAAATTCGTAATTTCAGCAATACAGCAATACATGGTACAATCATATAAGTGCATACCGTAAAGATCAGAGAATACGTAAGACCGGTACACAGAATCTGCGCAAACAGTTTCTTTCCATATCGGACTGCCAGCATGGGATTAAGATACTGTTTGCTGTTCTTATACAGAAAAACAGAAAACAGGATATTCGCATTAAAAAACATTTTCTGGATATTCACCTGTATAAAATATACCAGTTTCCGGTCCAGCGCAGTCACACCGCCATACTGACTGTATTTTATCATGTTAATATACACAAACACCGCCAGCACACTGATCCATACCATCCAGAAAAACAGCTCTGTAATTTCTATTTTCTTTTTCCTAATCTGAATGATCATACATAATTCCTTCCCAATCCGGAACACAACCTGTATAACATAACAATAACAGCCAGAAAAATGCCCGGTAAAACAATGAATTGTTTCATGCCTGCAAAATTACTCTGCTCTTCAACAAATAAAGCATAATAACTGAAAAGATATACATTAGGAGCAAACATCAGTAATTTTTCTGCCAAAGGGTAGTAAAAAGTTTCCACCACAGAAATAACCAATCCGGGAACCAGATAAATTAAAATGGGAAGAAATTGTATCATATACCGATTCCGAATTACACAGGCAGAAAGCAAGGTAATATTCATAACAAGTAAAACATAAATAAGTATAATTATATATTGTTTTGCCAGCACCATCAGCAGCGATACCATATCTGTTGTATCATACAGAGTCAGTGCTGTTACAAAAAAATCACTTTTTTCAGGTGGAAATATCAAAAGTGTTATACTGGTCAACAGCAGAAACTCCATTCCCATTACCGTCAGAACATATAAATTCTGTGCAATAAAAATATCTTTTTGGAATTGCTTATAACCAATACGTGAAACCAGCAGATTTCCATATCCGTTCTGGCAATAACTGTATATCCTGATTCCTGATACAGCTGCAAAACCAATGAGCATTACCCATATAAAAAATACCATGGAATCTGATGAAAATAGAAACTTGCTCAGATAGGTAAAACCATTATAGCCTTTTGCCAGTGCAAGAAACCCTTCCGCATCAGACACGTCGGCGCCGGGATTGTGATACTGGCTGATCCAGTCCATCTTCTCAAGCCATGTAGTATAATAACTTATGGCGATCGGAATGACAGACAAAATCAAAAACAGAATATTACCTCTTGAGCGTAAATATCTTTTATACTCCTGCCTGATCATTTTAACCTCCTAAACTACATTCAAAAATTACTATTATATGTTAATCCATATACTTTATTTTCATACTATGTTCTATTGCATATTCATCAGCCATAGAACCTTTTGTTGTAACAATCGTTACCTGATTAAACAAATTATCATTTTCAATAATCGCATATTCTCCAATTGATGTGACGCTGGCAGGAATTACAATTTCTTTCAGATTGCTGCAGGAACCAAATGTAAAGTCCGCTATAGATTCAACTGTATCAGGCAATATAACTTTTTCTGCAACATCATTATAGCAAAAAGCTGTTTCACCGATTCCCGTTACTCTGACACCCTCAATTGCATCTGGTACTCTGACTACTTTTTCTTCTCCTTTATAAGCACTGATTATTGCATATTTTTCTCCCTCCCCATTCTCAAATTGATAATACTCAAATCCATTTTCATCATCTTCAGTTTGTGCCCTGACCTCTTCTACTTCAATTTCATCCGTTACCCTGTAACGTTCTGTATACTGGCTTTTCAATAAAAACTGTATGCTGAATGCAGCTGTAACCCAAAAGATCATCAGCCCCGGCACAATAAGGAGTGTATGATCCCTTTTTTCTTTTTTTCCCATCCCTGCTGCCATATCTATCCCTCCATCTTACCCTCAGATATTTTTAATATCCGGTCACATACCTGCTCCATATCCGATTTGTTATGAGTTGCCATGATAATACATGCCCCTCTTTTTTTCTCATCTTTTACGATTCTGTGAAGCATTTCTATCCCTTTTTCATCCAATGCATTACTTGCTTCATCCAGAAGGATCAAGCGGGGTTTTTCAAAAATTGCCTGTGCAATGTTGAGACGCTGCTTCATTCCCAATGAAAATTTTTTCACCGGCAGTTCAGAAGACAAGCCTACTCTGTCCAGGCTCTCTCTGATATCTTCTTCTGATGCGGTTTTATTGATCTGTGCCAGCAGCCTCAGGTTTTCCACTGCCGTATACTGGGGGATTAATTCCATATTTTCAATAATAAGTCCTGTTTCGGGCGGAAAAGAAATGTCTCTGTGCAATTTTTTTCCATCAATCAGCACCTCTCCTTCAGTTGGTATTACAAGTCCCGCCAATACCCGAAGTATCATTGTTTTTCCAGAACCATTGGGTCCATATAACCCATATACCTTTCCATATTCAAATTCGTAATTTACATGATCCAGCACCTGACGCCTGCGAAGTATTTTCGACACATTATTTAACTCAACCATACGCTTCCTCCCTGTTGCCTGTAAAAACAATCCCTGTTTTCATAAATGTTATATATCAATCTGTCTATCGTTCTTTTACTTATATCCCAATCCGTTACAAAATATCTTTTTTACAGCATCTAAGAACTGACAGCAGAATCAAGGCCGCAATCAACACAATTTCCATCGCCATGACAGCAGAATATCCTGTATTTTCCGGACCAATCCAGAAAAACTCCTGTCTGACAGAACCATTATGGGTTCCAATCATATTTCCTGGAAAAAAAAGCACTCTGGTCCAGCCTGCAGGACAGATTTCCTGGATAAATATGGACAACACCAGATAAATCTGGGTAATCATAGTGGCATATTGTATTCCCACAATCGTTTCCAGAAAATACTGAACCAGCAGGAGCAGATAACCTGTAACAAAATAACCTGCCAGTACCTGCCACAGATTTCCCTGAAAATCGGTAAACCAATTATTGTGAAATTGGTAAATCCCCGTAAAAAGAACAACATATCCAAGGAACTCTACAGCTATCCACGAACAGCTTTTCAGTACAAGTTTCTTCCTGGAACCATTGCGTACAATAATCAATCGCCCATATCCTTCCACATAATCTGCATATCTCCCATTGAAATAATACAATAAAAAGATAATCGGAAGACATAAATAAAGAATCTCCAGATAACGAATTCCTTCTGACATCTCATCTCTCAGGATACCGCTGGCAAATGTATACTGGTACGCTTCATGATTCATACATTGGAAACAGTATTTCTGAACTACCGCTGACAACAGTGTCAACAGCAGCAATCCTTTATTTCGTTTCATACTGCAATAAGTCCTTCCTTTCAAACACATACCGGTAAAACTGATAAAGAACGATTCCCATCAGGTACCCGCGTACCAGAATCAACATGACATCCGGAAGAGACAACTCTTTAATGAACAGAGCGTATAGTACCGTCACATCATCACAGGGCAGCCAGAGCTTATTCGACAATAGTGCGGTATAGAACTGTATCAGATAAACTAGAAATGCTGCCAGCAATGCCATTTTTCCAAATACTAAACAGCTGCAGATTTCATACAAAAGCCCTGTCTGAATATAAAACAAACTCAATACACCTGTCTGTACCAACATACCTCCAAAATAACTGTATTCCACCAGCATCCTGAAAGGGAACACATAAACCATACCAACTGCTGCAATTATCTCATGAATTCCCGCAAAAAAAGCTGCACTGATTATTATATGGAGCAGTTTCTTTTGAACATAGTTTTTTCTCTGCTTCAGACGTGTCACTTCCACTATAGTTGTTCTTCCTCCCACATAACTCAGATACAAAAGGAACGGAATAATATAGATCAAGGTGTATTCCAACGAAGACTGGTAACCGGAAGAATCATTTATCATGGAAAATAACAAATCATGAATGGATATTTTCCCATTTTGATAAAAATCAATCAACGGTTTATTCGATGCAAACCAGTCCACCAGAAATAACAATGACAGCAGGATAGAAGATTTAAATAATCTGTTTTTCAAGGAAAACCTCCCATATGTAAAGCCCTGCAGATAACAGAAAATAAAAACATATCACTGTCACTGCTACAGGCAGCAGTTCTGCGATTCCATACTCCGAAAAAGGCTGAAAAACCAACATAATGGAGTCTTTCTGCAGAAAAAAAACAAACCAGGTAACCATTAACGCGGGATATACAATTTTCCGGTCATGGAAAACGATTGCCAGCATAACCCCGGCTGATGCTGCCATTCCCGCAATCAAAGCCGCAGCGCATGAAAAAACAATATCAGCGGCAAGCGGATGTCCTACCTGCCATTCAAAAAATGAACCATAATTGATATCCACATATGGGTTGTATACTCCACCTTCAAACACTATATGTACCAAAAGAAGATTGAACAAAAGACCCGTAAGTACTGTCACAGATGAAGTCAAAAACCCTTTTCGGATATGATTTAGTATGTATTTTTTCTTTCCGATCCTTACAATCAATGCATTCCGAAATTCTGTTTTGAAGTCCTCCAGGCAATCCTCAGCAACAAGGATAAGCAAATACAATGGAAGAAACCAGAAATAGATTGATTGGAACAAATGCCCAAAACCAATTGAATTGCAAGTCAGAAAGAAAGCAAAATCCGGTTGATAAACATATCCTCCGAGATATATACAATAAATATAATAACCAATTTCAAAAACCGGCCAGAATAACAGGAAAAGAAAAATTCCTTTCTTTGTCCAATCTTTCCACAATCGATTTGCATAAAAATGAACCCGCATACCTCATCCTTTCTAATCATCAATACTTTAAAAAAACAGATACGATTTATTCATCACTCCTTTATTTGATTTTTACGCTCTCATTATATCAAAAAGCTTTCAAATATCTTATTTTTGTACTAAATGGTCTTATTTGCGTAATTTTCGTTTTCTTCCCATAGTAACTGCAACGTTTTTTCAGAAAAAACGTATTATGCCTTGTCTTTCCATGAGATATATTCTATTATTACAATAAATTCACTCTTTAAAAGGAGCTCCACCGCAATGATTCAATTTCTGCTTTGTATCAGCAATATTTTAATATATTTCATCCTTATCAGAAATTTTCTTCCCTTTCGTTTGAAAAAGCACGAAAATCTGATTCTTCTTATGATTCTATCGGCCAATATTATAAACCTGACCTATATCAGTAATCTGGGGAATCTCGGAGTTGTGATTTTACTGAGCACGTCCGGACTCTACATTGCCTTACTGGATAGACATCGTATCAGAAATATCTGTTTCTTTCTCTTATCCTATCTTTGCGGTGTACTATGGGATTCGATTTTTATATTCTGCACTACAATGATCGGACTGGATTTTTATTATGCCCAACAAAATCTGCTGATACGTTGTATTTATATTATTTTGCTTTTCTTTTTTTCCAAAGGCATGGCTTATATATTTCATTATATTGTTGCAGCAGAACACGGACACGCCCTTCCCCGGGAAGTATGGATTTCCATATTTGCCAACCTTTTAATCTGTACGATTATTTTTGTTTTTAATATCGTTGCCGGAGAGCGTGCAGGATATGATTCCAAAATTACAACTTTTAACGGCATTCTGTTTGGATGCTATTTCTTTGCCACTACAATTGTCATTATTAACTGCATCCGCAGCTACACAAACCGGGCAGAGATGGAAAGAAAACAGGAAGCGTTTGATACGCTTCAGCAATATACGACGCAGATTGAAAATATGTACTCTACGGTCCGTTCTTTCAAACACGATTATGTCAACATTATGACCTCCATGTCCGGTTATCTGGAAGAACATGATCTGGACGGATTAACCGGCTATTTTTATCAGGAAATACTTCCCCTGAGCAATCAGGTCACCATGAACGACTTCAGACTGAATCAGTTAATCAACATTAAACTGCTCGAAATAAAATCAATTGTATCTGCTAAACTGACCTACGCACATGAAATCGGGATAACGGTTGATATCGAAATCCGGGATTCCGTAGAAAAAGTTGCTATGGACCGACTTGACCTGTCCCGGATACTCGGGATTTTTCTGGACAATGCCATTGAAGCGGCTCTGGAAACAGAACACCCCTGGATTGGTTTCGTAATGTATCAGCATGATACTTCGACCAGTATCCTGATTTCCAATAGCTTTATCGATCACGGCATTTCCTGTTCTGATTTCAATAAACCTTCTGTATCCACAAAGGGAAGTAACAGGGGAATTGGATTACATAATGTTTCTGAACTCATCAAAAATTACCCGGCAACGATCTGGGAAAATGAAGTGAAAGATGATATTTTTACTCAAAAGCTGGAAATTCACCAGGGCTGAGTCATTATCATCTGTGCTCTGATGATATAATTACTGCTTTCAGGCGAAGAAAACCAAAAGCAGCAAATCCGTCTTCAATGTGAAATTTCATTGAATTACTGTATCTGCCATAACGAATTTTCACTGTTTTCTGACGCTTATTCTTTTTTGTGCAAAAAGGTAATTTTCATTATATACTATATACAGCATCTGTTCTGCCGGCACTTTTACCCGATGATACCGTTTCGTTTTCGAAGTTGGCTATGAACAGTTACTCCGTTTTTAGAAAGAGGATTTTTATGATTGATGTATATATTTGCGAAGATAATGTGAAACAGTTGAATACGATTAAAAAATATGTCCAGGATGCCATTATGATCGAAGAACTGGATATGAATATTGCACTGACAACAGGTGACCCTCACGCGGTTCTCGAAAAGCTTCAGGGCGCCGGAAATCCCGGTCTGTTCTTTCTGGATATTGATCTGCACTCCGATATGGATGGACTGGTTCTTGCACAGAAGATCAGAAAACAGGAACCACGCTGCTTTATCATCTTCATCACCAGCCATTCTGAAATGAGTTTTATGACTTTCCAGTATAAAGTGGAAGCACTTGATTTTATTATCAAGGATACACCGGAGTTGATCAAAAGCAAGATTCACGAGTGTCTGCTGAATGTAATGGAAAAATACCGTTCTTCCTGCAATAAAATCATGAAAACCTTTTCCATCACTCTGGGCGACCATATAACAACCGTAGAACTGGATAAGATTCTGTATTTTGAAACCACCTCCAATATTCACCGGATCATCCTTCAGGCGGAAAACCGGAGGATTGAGTTTACTTCTCAGCTGAAAGAAGTGGAAAAGCAGCTTGATTACCGTTTCTACCGCTGCCACCGCTCCTGTATTATTAACCGGGATCAGATACAGGAAGTGGATTTTACCAACTATACCATCCATATGAAAAACGGCCATAGCTGTCCTTTATCTGTCCGTATGAAAAAAGGACTGAAAAAAATGCTTTCCCAATCAACCTGATGAACATTCATCAACCGTAAATTTTTGCATACCGCAGCAGTATCATTATGCTTTTGAATAAAACAAAATGGAAGCGGCGGCAAGGATTTTCCCAGCCGCCGCTTTGCCGTCTATACTGTCAAAATTCTACCAAATTCAATCATCTTTTTCTTCAGGACTGTATTCCAATATATCACCCGGCTGACATTGCAGGACATCGCATATCGCAGCCAATGTCGAAAATCGGATGGCACTAATATGCCCATTCTTCATCTTGGAAAGATTTACATTTGCAACGCCTACTTTTTTCGATAATTCATTCAGGCTCATTTTTCTATCCGCCATTACACGGTCAAGCCTTAAAATAATATGTCCCATTTGCCCTCTCCCTTATAATGTTTCGTCCGATTCTTTTTGGAGCTGAACACCGTACTTAAATACAGTTACCAAACACATTGTTACGGCAAAAGCAATTAAAAGACCCCACTGAATACTGATTCCGGTGTCTCTTCCGGCAGACAGGAAAGCTGTTGAAAGCGTTTCGCCGACGGTGGCAAACAGTGCAACGGGAAGAAGAGAAAAACCGAATGCTTTCATCTTTTTCACAAGTTCCTCGCAGAACGGAGAATCACACTTCGCAAGCACGGCGAAAAGTCTTTTCAGCATATATAAAGCTGCGGCTGCAGAAGCAACAAACAAAGTGAGGAATATAAGAACTGAGACCAAATCTGTAGAGCGATACTCGGCAGGCGATGATGCAGCTTCCATTACCTTTTTATTTCCGTCGGAATAGATTTTAGCGGAAGAATATGACTGATTGAAAAATGATAGTTCTGTATTAAAGTCCTGATTTTCAGGTGGTATGATTTTACCACCCTCATCACTTAACACTTCCTCGGGACTTGTGTCTCCCGCATAAGAAAAACTGTCTGCAAGAATATCCCACAGAGAATCGAAATTCTTTTCGTTGATCCTGAATTCGGCATTATTGATAACACGAACAGTTAATGCGTCATTGGGAAGTGCAGCCACAAATATTGTAGCTGCCAAGCTCGCAGCGGTCGCTAAAATTGCTATAACCATTAATACGGTCATTGCAATCTTTCCCACTTTACCGAACTTGTGGAATTTAGATAGAGTTTTTGAATTCATAAGAATACCTCCTATGCAAAACATAAAATTTTTAACGTTTATCGTTATGTCAATAGTATAACCGCTCGCAATCGCTTTGTCAAGAAATTTTTAATGTTTATCGTTAATTTTTTTATGTTATCATAAACAGCAAGTTCATCGGCTCTGTTTCTGTGCCCTCCGATTTTAACTTCTATAAATAAAAAAAGAGCGGGAAACCATTGATTTCTCAAGGTTTCCCGCTGCCCAAGGGTTAATGCCGGCGACCG
>JAQYDI010000035.1 GCA_028724245.1 Lachnospiraceae bacterium | reverse complement strand
TGCAAGCTCATAAAGTTTTACGATTTTTTTCGCATGCATCTCGCCAATGGTACCGCCAAGTACGGCTGCATTCTGGCTGTATACATAGACAGGATTGCAGTTGATGGTACCGTAACCGGTGATAACACCGTCGGAAGGTGTCCGGTTTACCTGCATGTTGAAAGAAGTGCTTCGGGCGGTTACAGCTGCACCGGTTTCCACGAAGCTGCCTTCATCGAGTAAGGCGCTGATACGCATGCCGGCTGATGAATTGATCATATGTACATATCCTCCTGATATAAAATATAGTGCAGGACGCAGATTTTCTGCTGCACCTGTTCTGCTTTAGTGAAACAGCCAGTTATGGGGGTATCCATGACTGGCTGTTAATGGGGTAAGATTATTTGTTGGAAGGAATTTGTAACTGTTCAGAGCCAGGCAGCTTCGTCACATAGCAGGCGACGAATGCCTGCATTTATGAGCCTGTTATGGGATGAAGCTATTTGGCGGATACGCCACACCGAGGAAACACACCGTGTTTTCGAGGTTGGCTCTGGACAGTTAAATTAGTTTTATCAATAGGGGGGAGCAGGCTGGCAGGTTGGGTTGGGTAGAGGGCCTGCTCCCCTGAAAGGAGTAAACAATGTTGTTCAGCAGAAGATTATTTAATAAAACTTACATGCTTGCAGATTTCTTCAATTGCTTTTTCTTTTCTTTCATTGAAGATTACTTTGTTTTCTTCGAAAAGATTGCGGCCTTCGGTATCAATGGATACGATCAGAGGACCGAATTCTTTTACGCGGCAGTTCCATAATGTTTCAGGCATACCAAGGTCTCTCCATTCAGCACGTACAATTTCTTCTACCTCGGTAGCTGCAACAACGGCATTGCCTGCGGGAAATACACAGTGGATCGCCTTGTAGTTCTTGCATGCATATTCGGTGTTGGGGCCCATGCCGCCTTTGCCGATGATCATTTTAACACCGGTCAGTTCAACGAATTCCTTTTCAAATTTTTCCATTCTCATGCTGGTGGTTGGTCCAACAGAGACCATTTCGAATTTGTCATTATCCAGAGGGCGGATGATGGGGCCGGCATGGAAAATGGCATTGTTGCGGACATCAACGGGCAGTTCGCGGTGGCCTTCTACCAGACGTCTGTGCGCTACGTCACGGCAGGTGGTCATGCTTCCGTTCAGGTAAACGATATCTCCAATATGGATGTCAGCCAGGTCTTCATCTGAAATAGGTGTAGTTAAAATCTTTTTTCCGTCTTTAATTTCTAACATTATAAAGTCACCCCCGAATGTGTTGTAATTGTATAGTTCAGATCCTTGTCAAAAATAATGTGGCCGCGGCGGTGGGACCAGCATCCTACGTTAACGGCAACGCCGATTGCGGAAGGATGCCTTGCGGTATTTTCAATATGTACGCCCATAACGGAGTATTTGCCGCCCATACCCTGCGGTCCAAGACCGATGGAGTTGATGCCGTCTTCCAGCAGTTTTTCCATGGAAGCAGCACGTTCATTGTCGTTGTGGCTTCCCAGAGGACGCATCAGCGCTTTCTTGGAAAGCAGAGCTGCCGTTTCAACAGAGGTAGCAACACCTACGCCTACCAGAAGAGGAGGACATGCATTGAGACCGTAAGAAGTCATAACATCCATAACAAATCTGGTAACACCTTCGTAGCCTGCGCCGGGCATTAAAACCATGGCTTTGCCGGGAAGTGTACATCCGCCGCCTGCCATATATGCGTAGATTTCGCATTTGTCACTGTCGGGTACGATATCCCAGAATACGGTGGGAGTACCTTTGCCTACATTTTTGCCGGTGTTGTATTCGTCGAAGGTTTCAACACTGTTGTGACGTAAAGGTGCTTCGAAGGTTGAGATGACAACGGCTTCTTTTAAAAGTGCTTCCAGTTCGCCGATGAGAGGGAACTGTGTGCCGCATTTTACCCAGAACTGAAGTACGCCGGTATCCTGACAGGAAGGGCGGTTCAGCTCCACAGCCAGTTTCTGGTTTCTGGACATGGTTTCGTAAATTACTTTGGACAGCGGGCTGTCTTCCTTTGCTGCCAGTTCGTCCAGCTTTGCAATGACATCGTCGGGAAGTTTCTTACCGATATGGGAAACAAAATTCGCCATATATCTGGTAAGCTGTTCTACCTGTTCTTTTTTGCTCATGATAGTAGCCTCCTTTAATATAGGTAAATGTTAATAGAAAATTCGTTTTATTCATCTCATGCAGCTGTTCCGGCTCTGTTTCTGTTTCTGAACAGCTGCCATTTCAAAATATCTGAAAATAATCTGCTTTGCCGATCTGCCTTTACGGGAAGAAGGGGAAAGCAATGGGGAGAATGATCATGCTTACGATGGTGGCAATGATGATCAGAGGGAATCCAGCCTTTACGTAATCCATGAAGGTATATCCGCCTGCTCCCACAACCATGGTGTTGGCAGGCATGCCGATGGGCGTTGCGTATGCGCAGGAACCGCCGATTACGCAGGCCATCAGTACGGCTCTGGGGTCTGCTCCCATGCCCTGTGCGATGGACAGGCAGATCGGAACCATCAGAGCTGTTGTGGCTGTATTGGACATGAAGTTGGTCATGATACAGCAGAGAATGAAAACTACAAAGGTCAGGATATAGGGAGAAGGATTCTCACCCAGAGCACCGATGACCTTATCGGCGATCATCTCGCCTGCTCCTGTAGCGGACAATGCAGATGCCAGGGAAAGGGTACCGCCGAACAGGAAAATCGTCTTCAGATCGATGGATTTCAGAGCTTCCTTTTCGGAAATAACTCCGGTCAGAATCAGGGCCAGGGCACCGATGCATCCGGAGATACACAGCTTGATGCCCAGCTGTTCTTCAAATACCATGGCCAGAAGCGTCAGGACCAGAATGACCAGTGACAGAATCTGTTTCCAGCGGGGTACATCGCTGAAATCCTTTGTCTCATCAAATGTGCTGTCTGTGTCCGATACCTCATGGTCGGGAAGCAGCCTGTATCCGATGGTTGCGTAGAAAATGACGCCGCAGATCAGAATCGGGATACCTACGATGGAATATTCGAAGAATCCGAAGGATAAACCGATCTCCTGCAGGCCGCTCTGTGCGATCATGTTGCCGGGAGCACCGATCAGGGAAAGGTTGCCGCCCATGGCAGCTGCAAATACCAGCGGCATCAGCAGTCTGGATCTGGAATATCCGGACTTTGCGGCGATACCGATAATAACCGGAATCAGAACCGCTGCCGTACCGGTGTTGGATAAAACACCGCTCAACAGACCGACAATTACCATGATAGCGATGATCAGCATCCGCTCTGTCTTTGCAAACTTCGTTACGATACCGCCGATTTTGTTGGCCATGCCTGTTTCGAAGAACGCTCCGCCTACGATGAACATGGCAACGAACAGAATGACGTTGCTGTCAATAAAACCGGCAAATGCAGTTTTGATGTCCAGAACTCCTGTTACGACCAGACCGACACATACGATCATGGAAGTAACGCCCAGTGGAATCTTTTCGAGCACAAACATAACGACTGCAAATAAAAGAAATAAGAGTGTAATGGTTGATGGGCTCATTGGAACCTCCTTTATAAATCCCGGATACATCAGCGCAGATTAAGGTGCGTTGGAATCTGAATCCGTACATTGAGGATCAATGCGGCAAAATTCAAATATTTAATTTAATATCTGTGATAATGTATCCATTTATTGTTGGTTAAATAGTACACGAAAACGCCGGACTTGTCAACAGATTTTGACAGGTTCGGCGTTTTGCTTAAAAATAAAGATATAAAATATACATATCATCCAAAAATCATTCGGGCTGCTGATAGCGGGTCAGAACATCGTCGAGACTTCTGAGAATATGGCGGGTCATTTCCTGACCGGCAGCCAGAGAATCCCTTCGCTTGATTGCGGCAAAAATGACTTCATGCTCTTCCTGAGAATTTTTCGCATATTCCGTTACGGTGCTTTTAATACCCATGGATAAGCCGTTCCATAATTCTGAAAGCATGGTTTTCATTTTTTCATTACCTGCTGCAGTCCAGATTTCGTAATGGAAGGTCTGGTTAAAATCAGCGAAAGAATCGGAGTCGTCGGCTTCCAACGCTTCTTTTGCAGCAAACAGACAGTTTTCAATGGCGGTAAGATCTACGGTTTCACGGCAGCACATGGCAGCAGCGTAGCTTTCCAGTGCAGCACGCACCTGATAATGTTCCCGCAGTGTGGTTTCATTGATTCCCAGAACAACGGCGCCTTTTCCCTGATTCAGCTCCAGCAGTCCGTCTCTTGCAAGAATCTGAAATGCCTCTCTGACCGGGGTAGTGGATACGCCAAGTTCCCTGGCGGTTGACTCCAGCGTCAGTACGGAGCCCTCGGCAATCTGTTTTGAGATGATCGCCTTTCGCAGAGCGGAAGCGACACGTTCTCTGGCGGGCAGAAGTTTTATGGGTTTCAGTCCAAGCATTTATTGTTCCCTCTCTTTCATAATGGCAGCAGTCAGACCTGCAAAATACCGGTCAAGCAGATTTTCCAGTTCCGTTCTGTCCGGTGCGCCGTTTCCTTTTGTCAATACGTCTCTGATTTCCCGCAGCAGTCCGGAACCACTTTCTGTATCATAAAAACGGCTGTTGACGGCAAATGTAATGTAGATTTCGATCATTGTACTTAATGTTTTGGAAAGGAAGCTGAACGGGATCCGGTCGTGCAGATAATTATGAAAATCAGGCTCTTTACCGGGCAGTTCGGTAAATGAATCCAATGACAGAAGTGCATCTGTTTCAATCTGCCTGCAGATCCTGAAAATATGTGAAAAACAGTCTTCTGTAAGATCTGCCACTTTTACATGGTTATTGGGCAGACGGTCGATCAATCCCTGATATTCCAGCAGAATCAGAGCTTCTCTGACCGGCATCCTTGATACGCCGAGGCTTTCGGCCAGTTCCTTCTGGGTCAGTTCCGTCCCCCCGGCGATATGCCCGGACAGGATCTCATCCCTCAGGATCTCCACAATGCTTCCCTGCTTTTTTTGCATACCTATATATTCCATGGTGATACTCCGTTTTTCTGTAACCGTTCAGATCAGACGATGTCAGAATCGTCCCTGAATGTTACATTTTTATATTCCGGAATGAATGCGATACACTGACCGGTATGGAAACCGGTAAAATATCACATATCAAACCATATATATTGTATCCATTTTTGGAGATAATGTAAAGAAGAAAAAGCTGCTGTCAGCTGTTATCCGTTTTTTTTGGAGATTCTTCATACTTATTCTTATAGGCGCGGTAAAAAGCAGAGTAATTGCGAAAGCCGCTCCGGTAGCAGGCATCGGTGACAGAGGAGCCGTTTTGAATCAGCTTTCTGGCGGCAAACAGGCGCTTTTCCGTGATGTATTTGCCGATGGTTATACCTGTTTCTGCCTTAAAAAGATGCATGATATAGTAACGGGTCAGAAAAAAATGTCCGGCAATGGCGTCGATATCCAGATCATCGGTGATATGCTCATTGATGTAATTCATAATGTTCAATACGGTTTCGTTGCAGGCAGAGGCATGGATACAGGCAGTATCCCGGTTCAGTAGAGAGCGGTTGAGCAGGATCAGGTATTCGAGAAATTTGATCTTCTGGTAAAGAGAAGATGCAAAATCCCGGTCCCGGCAGGAAAGCGCCAGTTCTTTATTCAGTGCACCGAAGCGGGGACGGGTAGCTTCCGCCACACGGATCAGACTGGAACCAGCTGCTTTTGCTTCCTGAAAACAGTAAAAAAGATCAGAGTCATCTTCTTTGTATTTCTCAAAAAAATCCCGTGACAGATAGACAATGATCCGTTCATAGGGCATATCGCTGTGGATCACGGGCCGGTGAATCTCCCCGGCGGAAACAAGAACCACATCATCCGGCTGCAGATCAAAATATTTTCCCTCCACATTGTAGCCGGCATTTCCACTCAGAAAGATCAAAACCTTGTAAAAATCGTGATAATGAAAATCAAACTCTTTTTTATTGCTGTCAGTCAGATAAAACAGCCTGAAATCGCTGTTAAGATAGCCGGTTTTCGTGTAATTGTGTTCTGTATTCAATCCCATTTTATTCAAATTCATTTGCCCTTTCTTTTTTTGGAAACTTTTTCTGGTGCCTGATTCCGGATATTTACAGATATTTTTACAGCGGTGGAAAAGCAGAAACAGGCTGCTGTTCCGGCATATTTTTAGTGGTTTTATTTTAACATAAAACAGAGGAACAGTCTGCATTTTACCGCATTTTATGAAAGATTATAAGCACAAAATGGATTTTTATGATAAATAATGTCTGTTATAATGATATCAGAAGGTGAAATCAACGCTCAATGGAGGAAGTATAATGTGTGTGACATTTTATAAGTATCATGGTTCAGGCAGCGATTATTTTGTATATGACTGTACAGAAAATAAAAATACATTAAGTCCGGAAAATATCCGGATGATCTGCAGCACCAACTTCGGTCTGGGCTCCGACGGTATTATGGTGGGACCTGTGATGAAGGAGGATGGAATTCATGTGCAGATTTTCAATCCAGATGGCAGTGAGGCAGAAAACAACGGCAGCAGTATCAGTGTTTTTGCCGGATATCTGCGGGATGCAGGCTACGTTGCAGAAAAGGAGAAATCGCTGGTTCTCCATACACCGGCCGGGCCCGTATATATTTCCGGCAGCAGCGAAAACGGCAGTGACATTACCGCGGTACGGTCTGTTGGGAAAATGATCCTGACCGATGAATTTATCAGAAATAATCAGATCGGGAAATAAATGTAACTGTTCAGATTTCGGCCTGAAAAGATAAGGGCTTGTGAGGCGGAATGACTGTAATATCCTGTACAGGGACCCGCTCTCGCTGAAGATCTGAACAGTACATGGGCGAGAAGCATAATAGATTTGTACAAAAACACTATGAAAAATATCTGCAGGTATGTTAAAATAGAAACTGTTCAGAGTCAGGCACGGAGTGTTTCCGGGGCCGGCTCCGGGCAGTTTTTTCATGTAATGATCTAACAATAATAGTATCATAAAAGCAAAGGAGAGATTGATATGGCAATCTATGATGTACTGGTGGAATCTATTAACCCCTGCGGCGGTGACAGACACAGCGAGAAGAAATTCATCGAGGTGGAGACGGATGATCCTGTGGCTTATGTTAAGGAAAATGGTCAGTGGGATATCATTGATGTGACGGAGAATAAAGACGGGGATCAGGTAATCACAACCGGAGATGGAAACGGTTATATTACAAAGTATATTTTTTCAGAATAGGTGAAAACAATATGGACAGAAAGATTCTGGCGCGAAAAGCCCTTGATATGAGAAAATTTTCCTATGCGCCCTATTCCGGATTCCGGGTGGGTGCTGCGCTTCTGACGGCGGATGGAAAGCTTTATACGGGCTGCAATATTGAAAATGCAGCTTACACACCCACAAACTGCGCGGAGCGGACGGCTTTTTTCAAGGCGGTCAGTGAGGGGGAGCGGAATTTTCAGGCAATTGCCATTGCGGGAGGTCCGGAAGGTGCGAAAGAACCGCTGGAACTGTGTTCTCCCTGCGGCGTCTGCCGTCAGGTAATGATGGAATTCTGCGATCCGGAAACATTCGAAGTGATTCTGGTGCGCTCGGAGGAAGAGTATCAGGTATATCTTTTGAAGGAACTTTTTCCGCAGGGATTCGGTCCGGGAAATCTGAAAGAAAGCGGAGATCGGAGGTGATATGATGACGCAGGAACAGCTGAGAAAACTTCCTAAAATCGATCTTCACTGCCATCTGGATGGTTCACTGTCACTGGAGTGTGTACGGGAACTGCTGGGGCGTTCCGTGACGATGGAAGAACTCCAGGCGGAGGATGACTGCGACAGCCTGAAGACGTATCTGGAGAAATTTGATCTGCCGGTTTCTGCCCTGCAGACGGAGGATGGTCTGAGAAGGGCCGCATATGATGTGGTGAAAAGCGTTTCTGAAGAAAATGTCCGTTATCTGGAGATTCGGTTTGCTCCGCTTCTTTCTGTCAATAAACATCTTGACTGTGAGCGGGTTATCGGTGCGGTGATCGAAGGTCTTGAGCAGGGTCAGCGTGATTTTCCGGTAAAGGCTCAGGTGATCGCCTGCGCCATGCGCCATCATCCCCAGGAGGAGAGTCTTGCCATGTTTCATGCGGCGAAAAGTTTTCTGGGAAGAGGGCTTTGTGCGCTGGATCTGGCCGGAGATGAGGCAGCATTTCCCATGAAGCAGTTTGAGAACCTGTTCCGGCAGGCTGCTGATATGGGATTTCCTTTTACGCTTCATGCAGGGGAGTGCGGCAGTGTGGAAAATGTGCTGGACAGTATCGCCTGCGGTGCGGCGCGGATCGGGCATGGAATTGCTCTTTCCGGGTATGAAGACGGCATAAAACTGTGCCGGGAGCAGAAAATCGGTCTGGAAATGTGCCCTGTCAGCAATCTCCAGACAAAGGCGGTAAAACGAAAAGAGGATTATCCTATCCGAGAATTTCTGGATGCCGGACTCTGTGTAACCATCAACACCGACAACAGGACCGTCAGCAATACCACGCTGACAAGGGAATTTGGCTGGATTCAGAGTCAGTACGGCATTACGGATGAGGAGATACGACAGATAGAGCGCAATGCGCTGGAAGTGTCTTTTGCACCGGAAGCGTGGAAACAGCAGCTGCGCAGGGAATTTTAAGGGTCGGACGGACGACGGCAGACGGCAGACGACTGCTTTTCTGTCGGGTGTTTTCGGCTGATGGATGGAGGTCTGTCCGCAGCTGTTTTGCAGAGGAGGGAATCGGTTTGATAACCATAGAAATCCCGGGAAGGGAAACACTGACGATCAGTCAGATCGTATTTGATTATAATGGAACGATTGCTGTGGACGGAATACTGGAGCCGGGCCTTAAGGAGCGTTTCCGTAAACTGAAGGAAATGGCAGAGGTATGCGTACTTACGGCGGATACGTACGGAACGGTCAGAAAGCAGTGTGAACCGCTGGGGATTGCGGTTCAGACATTTCCGCGCGCTAACGCTGCGGAATGTAAAGAAGAGATTGTAAACGGCATGTCCGGCGGAATCTGCTGTATCGGCAACGGATATAATGATATGAAGATGTTTGCAGCAGCAGCGCTCCGCATTGCCGTGCTGGGAAAAGAAGGACTGTATCCGGGGCTTCTTGCAGTAAGCGATGTGTTGGTGTCTTCACCGGAAGATGCACTGGATCTGCTGCTGAAGCCGGACAGACTGCGTGCGACTCTCCGGACTTAGTATGACTCACATTAATTAACAAACTGTTTCGTGCAGGATAAATTTTTCATCTGTAAGACGGAGAAATGAGTCGCAGCGGTGGCTGCGGCGATTGAAGACAACGAAATATGGATCTTGTACGGGTTTTACACATATAATTGTCAGATAATTCTGAATATTAAACTTTTACTAAAAAAGAGATTGACAAAAATAAAATATATGCTATAATAAAGCCATAAAACAAAAGAACAAGTACTGATTAACAGAAATTAAGAAAGGCGTGATTCCAATCAAAATTTAAATCAGAACTTATAATTTAAAGAAAGCGAGGTAAAGACCCCCTTAAAATCAAGCTTATCCCCGAAGTAGCGCAGCGGGACTCATAATATAAAAGAAAGGATCGGTAAAGTCCAATGGGAAGTGAAGAGACGATACAGTACTAAAGGATATCAGATAGAAGAATTTCTCTTTTATTTGATATCCTTTTTTATTGCCTTTCTGCTCCTGTCTGGTCGGATTGTTACTGTTCAGAGCCAACCTCGAAAACACTGTGTGTTTCCTCGGTGTGGCGTATCCGCCAAATAGATTTGCACAAAAAAAGTGCTTCTGAATGCAGGCATTCGTCGCGCTTTTTGTGCAAATCTGCTTGACTCTGAATAATGACAGAAAATTCTGACTATTTATAAAAAGATAAGAAAGTGGTTGACAAATTAAAAATATATGCTATAATAAAACCACAAAACCAAATAAGAGTTCCTAATAACTGAAAAAAGTACATACCATTTTCATTTATCAGCTGGACGCTGAAGGTTTTGTACAATACGATTGTTTGTTATACAGGGGCTCATTATTCATAGATGTGGATACGTTATTTGGGATTATTTTTAAGAAGGAGGTACGGTCCAAAGGAAAGTTAAGCTTATCCCCGAAGTAGCATCCCGGGATTTATCAGAACGTTGATTATTATGATTATTGATCAGGATTTTATCAACCGACCGCTTTTATACAATCAGCCGATCATCAAAGGTACAGAGGTACGAAAAGACAGATTTCATATATGTGTATTTCAAATGGAATTACATATTTTGCAGATTGTATTTAAAAATTTAAAAAGCATACAGGTTATAGATCCACAGGAATTATCATTCGAATAAGAGTAATGATTAACAGAAAGATGAAAGTACAATTTAATATGGAACTGCATGAAATTAAAAGAAATGAGGTAAAGTCCATTGAACAATTCTGATGAAGTGCAGCAGTAAGGAGTACCGGATGAAAGATAACTCGCCCGGTACTCTTTTATTTTGTCTGTTCAGGTCCGTACGGATCGGAACAGCTTTTGCGTTTCAGTAGGATGTCCGGAATCGGACTTCGTGTTCTTTGACAGGCAGGGCTTCGCATTCCATGTCTGTTATTTCGATATAGCGGTCGTTTTTCAGTTCATGGATGAGGCGGCTGATCAGAAGGCTTTTTCCCTGTACTTCCATCTCGACTGTTCCATCACACTGGTTCCGTACCCATCCTGTCAGGCCGAGTTCGTTTGCCATCATGGCGGAGCGGTAGCGGAATCCGACTCCCTGTACGCGGCCGTGAAAAACAATATGTCTGCGGATCATGTCATCTCCTCCTTTGGCAGGATTTCAGTATTATACGTCAGTATTATATCACGAAAATGGGGATTCGTGTATCATGACGTTTTTTTATGAGGTAAAATGTATAAAAAAGGGCGGATTTGATATTGTTTTTACGATGGAAATCAACTACAATAGGAAACACGGATTTCGTATCCTGCGGCGGGATATACAGGAGTACAGCCGGAGAACGGATAGAGCGGAATCTGCAGGTTTTAGTGTTATAGTGTGAAGGGAGTATAGTGATAATATGAGCAGAGAGAAGACAGTGGCTCAGGTCTTTGGTCAGAATGTTTTTAATGATAAGGTGATGCGGGAACGTCTGCCGAAGAAGGTTTATGAAGAATTAAAGAAGACGATTGAAGGAAGAAAGGATCTGGATCCTACTATCGCGGATGTGGTTGCAGGTGCCATGAAAGAATGGGCAGTAGAAAAAGGAGCGACACATTATACGCACTGGTTCCAGCCTCTGACCGGTTCCACAGCAGAGAAACATGATTCATTCATTACAGCGCCCAAAGCGGATGGTTCTGTTTTGATGGAGTTTTCGGGAAAAGAGCTGATCAAGGGCGAACCGGATGCTTCTTCATTTCCCTCCGGCGGCCTTCGTGCCACATTTGAGGCAAGAGGCTATACAGCATGGGACTGCACATCTCCTGCATTTGTAAGAGAAGATGAAGCGGGTGCAATTTTATGCATTCCTACAGCGTTCTGTTCCTATACCGGTGAAGCGCTGGATCAGAAGACACCGCTGCTGCGTTCCATGTCGGCAATTGAAACCCAGGCTCTGCGTCTGCTGCGTCTGTTCGGCAATACGACTTCCAGAAAGGTGATTCCTTCTGTCGGTGTTGAACAGGAATATTTCATCGTGGACCGTGAAAAGTATCTGAAACGTAAGGATCTGATTTTCACCGGCCGTACTCTGTTCGGTGCCATGCCTCCCAAAGGGCAGGAACTGGATGACCATTATTTTGGTGTAATCCGTCCCCGTATCGGTGCATTTATGAAGGATGTCAATGAAGAACTGTGGAAACTGGGTGTATCTGCCAAGACGCAGCATAATGAAGTAGCGCCGGCTCAGCATGAACTGGCTCCCATTTATGCGGAATGCAATGTGGCAGCTGACCACAATCAGATCATCATGGAGACGCTGAAGAGAGTTGCCAACAAGCACGGACTGCAGTGTCTGCTTCATGAGAAACCTTTTGCAGGTGTGAATGGTTCCGGTAAACATAATAACTGGTCTCTGACAACAGATGACGGCATCAATCTTCTGGATCCCGGCAAAAAACCTCACGAAAACAAGCAGTTCCAGCTGGTTCTGGCCTGCGTTCTGAAAGCAGTGGATACCCATGCCGATCTTCTGCGTGAATCAGCAGCAGATGTGGGCAATGAAAACCGTCTTGGCGCGAACGAAGCACCGCCGGCAATTATTTCCGTATTTCTGGGTACTCAGCTGGAAGATATGCTGGAACAGGTTCTGGAAACAGGTGAAGCAACACACAGTCTGAAGAGCAGCAAACTGGAAACAGGTGTTAAGACTCTGCCGGATCTGGTTAAAGATGCAACTGACAGAAACCGTACATCACCTTTTGCATTTACAGGCAATAAATTCGAGTTCCGTATGGTGGGTTCCCGTGATTCCGTTGCGGAGTGCAATGTGGTTCTGAATACCATCGTTGCGGAAGCTTTCTGCGAAGCCTGCGATATCATTGAAGCTGCACCGGATAAGGATGAAGCAATCCACAATGTGATCGTGGACTTTATTTCCAAACATTACCGGATCGTATTCAACGGCAACGGCTATTCGGATGAATGGGTTGAGGAGGCTGCATCAAGAGGACTGCCCAATATTAAATCCATGGTAGAGGCGATTCCCGCTCTGACTACACCCAAGGCCATTGCACTGTTCCAGAAATTCGGCGTATTTACAGAAGCTGAGCTCCAGTCCCGTGCGGAGATCCAGTACGAGGCATATTCCAAAGCTCTCAATATCGAAGTGAAGGCAATGCTGGATATTGCCGGAAAGAGTATTATTCCTTCGGTTCTGCGCTATGCACATGAACTGGCTGATACGGTTCTTTCCATGCAGGAGGTTGGTATCACCTACTCTGCGGAAAAAGATATGCTGAAGGATATAGCGAGACTGGTTGAGGGCGCAAAGGCAGCCTACAATAAACTGAAGGTTATGGATGAACGGGCTCAGGAATTTGCTGAAGGCAAAGAAAGAGCGGAATTCTATAAATACGAAGTAGAACCTGTGATGCTTGCCCTGAGAAAGCCCATCGATGAACTGGAGATGATCGTGGATAAGGAAGCATGGCCCATGCCTTCCTACGGCGATCTGCTGTTTGAAGTATAGTATAAATTACAGTAACTATTCAGGGATGCCCGGCTGTTTCTGACAGCCGGGCAGTTTTTATGCAGGAGCCTTCATCTTTTTATAGATTTTTTATATTTATCTTATCATATGTTTATTTACAAACAAGTGTTTGTGTGGTAAAATGGGGTCATGATGAAAGGATGAGGGTGGACAGCTTATGAAATTATTTCATATTTCGGATCTTCATATCGGGAGATTGCTGCATAGATATAATCTGGGATCGTGTCAGCAGGAAGTATTTGATGAGATAATCCGGCTGGCAGTGGAAGCACAACCGGATGTTATGATGATTGCAGGGGATATTTTCGATAAACCGGTGCCTTCCGGAGAGGCATATACGATTTTTGATACATTCCTGAACGATCTGACAGATGCGCTTCCTCAGATGACGGTGCTGATTATTGCAGGCAATCATGATTCGGCGGAGAGACTCCAGTATGCCAGTACATTTCTGCAGAAGCATCATATTTATATTTCGGTTCTTCCTCCGGCGGATCCGCAGGAGCATCTGAAGAAAGTGACTCTGGAAGATGAGTTCGGGGAAGTTGATTTTTATCTTCTGCCTTTTACGAAGCCTTCCCATGTGCGTAAGCTGTTTGAAGACGGAAGAGTGATTACGTGGTCAGAGGCGGTGGCAGAGGTGCTGCGCCGGGAGAACATTGATTACACCCGCAGGAATGTGATTTTGTCTCATCAGTTTTATGCTTCGGAAGGATGCAGTCCTGAAACCTGTGATTCGGAACAGACAAGCATTGCTGTGGGCGGAATCGATCAGGTGGATGTGGAGCTTCTGTCAGGATTTGAGTATGCGGCTCTGGGACATCTCCACGGGAGTCAGAAGGTTGGGTATTCCCATGTACGTTATTCGGGGACTCCTTTAAAGTATTCTGTCAGTGAGGAGCATCAGAAAAAGTCGGTGGTTCAGGTTGTTCTGGGACCGAAGGGATGTCCGGCTGATATTACCCTGCTGCCCCTGTCAGCGAGCCGTGATGTCCGTACGGTACGGGGAACACTGGAGGAGGTTCTGCAGACAGCGTTGGAACGGTCGGTTTTGGATTCGTCAGCTGCCGGACAGAAAGAGCAGGATTATGTGAGTATTGTTCTTACAGATGATGACGATGGGCTTCTGACGGATGCCAAAGAACGGCTGGAAGAGCGCTATGAGCATATTCTGGAGATTCGCGTTGACAACAGGAGAACCCGGGCCCGCTTTGAGGACAATTCTGCAGTGCAGGAGGAGTGGACTATGTCTCAGGCATTTGCCCGCTTTTTTGAAGATATGAATCATCGTCCCATGACAGAACAGGAAAACGGTGTTATGGAGCAGATATGGAAAGAAATGGAGGGGCTGTCATGAAACCGCGAAAGCTTGTGATGTCGGCATTCGGTTCTTATGCAGGGCGTGAGGAGATTGATTTTTCAGCGGCCGGCCGGGGGATTTTTCTGATTACCGGAGATACCGGATCCGGGAAGACAACCATATTTGATGCCATTACATTTGCACTGTACGGTTATACCAGCGGCAACCGGAGAACCGGTAAGATGATGGGCAGTCAGTTTGCAGCGCCGAAGGTAAAAACATGGGTAGAGTATACCTTTGAAGAAGATGGCCAGATCTATACGGTAAGCAGAAGACCGGATATTCCCGGTCAGACCGGCAGGGCGGAGCTGTTTCTGCCTGACGGAAGCGTTTTTCCGGGGAAAGTTAAGGAGACCAATAAGAAAATCGAAGAGATCATAGGACTGGATATGGATCAGTTTTGCCAGGTAGCCATGATTGCTCAGGGCGATTTCAGAGAACTGCTGCTGGCCTCATCCAACGACCGGAAAGCAATCTTTGAGAAGATTTTCGGCACGGATATTTACAACCGGGTACAGATGCAGCTGAATGATTCATGCAAAAAGCTTTACGGAAAGCGGGCGGATCTGCAGAAGGCTGCTGAGCAGGAACTGGATGGGATACGTGTGCCGGAAGACAGTGCTCTGCTGTTGATCTGGCAGGAAAAAAGAGAAAAAGGTATCTCTCAGATCAGCAATGAGGAACTGCTGGATTTTCTGGAGCTGCTGATTCAGGAGGAGGAGAGTCTGGAAAAGGCGGCCGGAGAAGAAAAGCAGCTTCTGGATGGTCAGCTGGCGGGGATCTGTGAACGGATTACAGCCGGAAAAGCGTTGAATGATCTGTTTGACCGTTATCATCAGGCAGAAGAAAAGGCACAGAAGCTGGAAGAGGAGAGAGAAAAGTTTGCCGAACTTCGGGAAAAGTGCCGTATTGCCAGAAGTGCGCTGCTTGTGGATGAGAAAGCACAGCTGGTTTCCGTATATAATACACAGCTTCAGAACCTGACAGCGGAGATGAATCGTCTGGAGCAGCAGATGGAACAGCAGAAGGGCGTAAAGAAGATGGCAGAGGAGCATCTGCAGCAGGCAGGAGACCGGAAGGAAGAACAGATGCCGGGGCTGCAGAAGGAAGCTGCTTCTCTTGAGGGTTCCATGGAGTATTATGATCGTCTGCAGGAACACAAAGCAGCTCTGAAAAAGGAGGATATCAGATTTAAAAAGCTGGATGCGGAAGTGAAGAAGCAGCAGGAGATGCAGCAGATGCAGCTTACACTTCAGGAGAAGCTGAAGCGTGAGCAGGAGAAGCGGAAAGGCTGTCAGGAAAGATACTATCAGTCTGTGGAGAAGTACAGAAGGATGGTGGATAAAGAAAAGATTCTTACAGAAATCTGTGGAAAAAGGACAGATTTCCATCAGCTGCAGAGCAATTGCAAAAAAGAAAAGAAAAAGCTGGAAAATCTGCTGAAGAAGCATGGTCTGGCAATCGATGATTATCAGAAAGCATACAGAGCATTTATCGCGGAACAGGCGGGACTGATGGCACAGAATCTGGAAGAAGGGGTTCCATGCCCGGTGTGTGGTTCCACGGTTCATCCTGCAAAAGCATTGTTATCGGAACATGCAGTGACCGAGCAGGAAACGGAGGCAAAAAAGCGTGCAGTGGAGAAGCTGGAGCAGCAGACAGCAGACCAGACTGAACAGTGCCGAAAAGAAGACAGACGGCTGGAAGCAATGAAAGTGGAGCTGAAAACTGCTTTGCAGCAGTCAGGGACTGTCCTGGTGGATGTGTTCACTGATACGAAAGAGGAAGTATGGAGTGATTCCTTCTGGAATCGGCTGGAGGAAATCCTGACAGTCTGGAAACAGGATACTTCTGCTGCGAAGGATATTCTGGAAGAAGCCGGACAGCAGCTGAAGGAATTCGAAGAGACAGAAAAGCAGCTGAAACAGCTGGAGACAGATCTGCAGACCGGCCGCGGGCAGTTGGCGGAGCTGGAAAAACAGCTGGAGAAGCAGAAAATCGTCTGTGCCAGACTGGAGACGGAGATCCGGGGACAGCAGGAAAGGCTTTCCTATGGAAGCAGGCAGGCAGCGGAAAAACAGCTGAATATGCTGAATAAAAAGATTCAGGAGCTGGAGACGGAGTTTGAGCAGGCCAGACAGGCAGTTTTCCATTCCGGCAATGTGCTGCAGGAACTCTGCGGACGACATCAGGCCGGTGAAGAACAGAAGAAGCAGATAAAAGAACAGTTTACACTGGCATATCAGGCGTTTATGAAGTCTCTGAAAGATAACGGATTTGCGGATAAAGACAGTTATCTGGCGGGAAGGATGAAACCGGCAGAAATCAGAAAACAGGAATCCGGATGCGATGCTTTTGACAAAGAGTATGTGAGTATACATTCGGAAGTAAAAACTTATAAGGATCAGCTGAAAGACAGGGAAAGAGCGGATCTGAGCCGGTGGCAGGAACAGGAAAGGCTTCTGCGGGAGCAGATACGGGAACTGGAACAGAAGCGAATGGATGTTTTCAGTATTCTGGAGAACAATAAAAAGCGGATCGGCAGGCTGAAAGGGTATTTAAAAGAGTATGAAAGGGTGAAGTCCGAATATAACGTGGTCTATCATCTGAATCGTACTGCCAATGGAAAGCTGGATCTGAAGCTGGATTTTCAGACTTATATGCTGAGAAGGTACTTTGAGGAGATTATTCATGAAGCCAATAAAAGACTTCGGATCATGACCCGTGATCAGTTTATTCTGCAGTGCCGCAGTTACGAGAATTTCAGCGGCGGAGGTGCGGCAGGGCTGGATCTGGATGTATACAGTCTGGTTACCGGGAAGACGAGAGATGTAAAAACATTGTCAGGCGGGGAGTCTTTTATGGCAGCACTTGCCATGGCTCTGGGTATGGCTGATATTATACAGAGCAGAGCCGGAAAAGTACATCTGGATACCATGTTTATTGATGAAGGCTTTGGTTCTCTTGACGATCAATCCAGGGAAGATGCAATCCGGGTACTTAATGAACTTGCGGGTCAGAATCGTTTGATTGGGATCATTTCCCATGTGACGGAATTGAAAGAGCAGATCGAACAGAAGCTGATCGTAACCCGGGATGAGCAGGGCAGCCATGCCCGGTGGGAACTGTAGCATACAGAATCTGAATGGAAGTCAGAATGAAAAATATCAGAACGAAAATTTCGGGAATGAAAAGATATTGCGTATAATTTTTAGTGAAAGTGATTTTGGATTATGAAAAGAACAGTAGATATGCGGGAAATTTCCGATGGAAGGTTATATGGTTTGAATGATATGGTAAAGGCGGACTGCGGGGACTGTCAGGGGTGTTCGGCCTGCTGCCGGGGGATGGGCAACTCCGTTATTTTGGACCCTATGGATTTATACCGCATGACAACGGGGCTTCATGCCGATTTTCAGACGTTGATGAACGGTTACATTGAATTGAATATGGTGGATGGAATCATACTTCCCAACCTGAAGATGTCAGGAACAGAGGAAAAGTGCGCTTTTCTGAGTGAAGAAGGACGCTGCCGGATTCATACTTTCAGACCGGGAATCTGCCGTCTGTTTCCACTGGGGAGGATTTACAGGGAAGAGGAGAGGGGATTTGATTACTTCCTTCAGATTCACGAATGTAAAAAAGAAAACCGGTCTAAAGTAAAGGTGCGTAAATGGATTGATACTCCTGATGTGAAGCAATATGAAAAATTTATTGAAGACTGGCATTATTTTCTTGAGGATACAGCACAAAAAGTGAAAAACTGTTCCGGGGAAGAAAAAAAGAAGGAATATATTATGCCGATCCTCTCGGTTTTTTATGTGCAGCCTTATGACAATCGGGATTTTTACTCTCAGTTTTACAGCCGTCTGGACACATGTCAGGATATTTATAAAAGAATTCAGGTGAGGGTTTGATATGACTACGAGACTGCTTTTTATTGTAAATCCTGTTTCAGGTAAGAAAACAATAACGGATTATATGATTGATATTTTGAATCTTTACTGTAAAGAAGGGCTTGAGGTGTCTGTGCTGATTACGCAGTATCAGGGGCATGCTGCTGAATATGTGAAGACGAACAGTCAGCGATTTGACCGGATTGTATGCGCAGGTGGAGACGGAACGATCAATGAAGTGGTATCCGGTCTTCGGGAGGCCTGTGATTACAGAACACTTCTGGGATACATACCATGCGGTTCCACGAATGATTTTGCATCTAATTTTGGCCTGGGAGGCGATGTGATGGAAAGCGCCAGAAGGGCAATCAGCGATAATGTAATCAATCTGGACAGTGGTGTGCTGAATGATCATTCTTTTTTGTATACGGCAGCATTTGGAATGTTTACCGATGTTACCTACAGTACACCGCAGTCTTTTAAGAACGTGCTGGGGCATCAGGCCTATGTGGTGAATGCACTGAATCATCTGGCATCGATAAAACCGATAAAGGCAGTAGTGGCCTATGATGACCAGATTATAGAAGATGAATTTCTGGTGGGGCTGATTACCAATTCTGAAAGAGTGGCGGGATTCAGCAACCTGTATAATGGGGAGGCGGATCTGACAGATGGTTTGTTTGAGGTCCTGCTGATCAGATATCCGAAATCGGTTTTGGAAATTAATGAAGCGCTGACCGGTTTTGTGATGAAAAACTGGGATTCAAAGATGCTGTATTATTTTAAAACGAAACGACTGAAAATATGGTCGGATGAAAAGATCAAATGGACGCTTGACGGTGAATATGGCGGAGAGTACAGTGTAACGGCAATTAATAACCGCCATGGTTCTGTACGTTTCTGTATCTGACCGAAAGCTGTCCGGTACCGGATTCTGCATCCGGTGCAATATTCCTGGGGAGTGGGGGTAGATTTATGATTATTAATAATCAGTTTGAATCAGTTGAAGCTGCTGCGGAAGCAGCAGAAATCATTGTAAATGCGGATGGCAGCCGCAGAGAGGCGCACAGCCGGGTTGTCAGGGAACATTTCATGGATGTTTATATCAATGAACAGCTGGCGGTGAAGCTGGTCTGTACGCCTGCCAACCTGGTGGAACTGGTCATGGGGAGGATGGTTTCAGAAAGGTATATTGACAGGGAAGATGATGTAGAAAGCATTTATATCTGCAATTATGGAAGCAAGGCCCGGGTCTTTCTGAAAAAGGATGCAGAACTGCTTCGGACAGTGGAAAATGAACCAACCTGCTGCACAGGCAATCAGGTACTGCTGTCGACAGGAGGCAGAGAACTGAAGCGGCTTTCCAAAGCAGGCTGGAAACCGGAATGGATTTTTGATCTGGCCCAGGAGTTTGCCGGCGGATCACGGATTCACAGGGCGACACAGGGAACGCACAGCTGTTATCTCAGCGTAAACGGGAAGATCGAATATGCCAGTGAGGATATTGGACGCCACAATGCAATGGATAAAGTAATCGGCTATGTGGTCATGCATGACATCGATAGAAAACAGTGTATTCTGTATACTACGGGGCGGGTGCCTACCGATATGGTGAAAAAAGTGATTGCTTCCGGGATTCCTGTGCTGGTATCCAAAGCGGTTCCCACAGACGCAGCCATTGAAATGGCGCACCGGTATAATCTGACGCTGATCTGTAAGGCATGGCCCGACAGATATGAGATTTTCAATGATGCGGATTGATGATACAACCGTATGACAGGGGTGTGCGTGGAAGTTTATGGATTTGTAATTTTTGATTGCTTAATAATAAAAAGTCTGGTACAATGTTACCAGATGTATTTCGCAAAATCACATATTCTGCCGTATCGGGATCCGGAGGGGATCTGTAACGGTACAGCGATGGGGAACTGTTTCATTGTGCGACGGCAGTTCCTGTGAGTTTCGGGGTGGTTCAGATACAGAAAGAGATGGAGAGCGGCCTGGACATCAAGTAATTGATGCATATTCTCGTATCGGAATCTGTTGCGTTGCTTCACCTGTACGGATCAATGATCTGGAGGCAGCAAAACCGGGATTCAGGTCTTTTGGTATATCCGCATCCGGATGGATATGGCTGTTCGGAGGGGATTACTGCAGCGGTACGGATAGGAGCCTGTGCAGGGAGAGTGTGTGAAGTATGACGGAATTTATCACCAATTTTCACGTATGGGATTAATCGTACAGGCAGATTAATGATCCGGGCTGTTGATTGATTCTCATCAGGTAAAAATTAAAAAATATTTTTAGGAAAGATGAGGTAAAATCACATGAAATCATTTAACTATGTAATCACAGACGAAATCGGTATTCACGCACGTCCTGCAGGACTTCTTGTTAAAGAAGCTAAGAAATTTGAATCTGCAATTACTCTGGAATGCGGCGGAAAGAAAGCTGCAGCAACCAAACTGATGGCTATCATGGGCATGGGCGTTAAGACAGGATGTGAAGTAACTGTATCTGCTGAAGGTGCAGATGAAGATGCTGCCATCGCTGCAATGCAGGAATTTTTCAAAGCTAATCTGTAAATATAAATTTCAGGGTGTATTAATATGGAACAATATACAGGTAAATCCATTTTTAAGAAAATCGCAATCGGTAGAATCTACTTCTATGAGAAGAATGAATACCAGGTCAAAAGAGAAAAAATTGAAGATCCTGAGCAGGAGATTAAGCGTCTGGAGGCCGCAAAGGTTGTAGCTATCAGCCAGCTTGACAGAATTTATCAGAAAGCAGTAAAGGAAGTCGGAGAAGACAACGCTGCTGTATTTGAAGTTCACAAGATGATGCTGGATGATGAAGACTATCTGGATGCAATCACCAATACGATTCAGGATGAGAAGGTCTGTGCGGAGTATGCGGTGGCAACAACAGGCGATAATTTTGCAGCTATGTTTGCAGCCATGGATGATGAATACATGAAAGCAAGAGCAGCTGATATCAAGGATATTTCCGAACGTCTTGTTGCTGTACTTCTGGGCCGTGATACGGATATGGGTGCACTGGATGAACCGGTTATTCTGGTGGCAGACGATCTGGCTCCCAGTGAAACGGTACAGATGGACAAATCCAAACTTCTGGCTTTTGTAACAGAGCATGGCTCTTCCAATTCCCATACGGCAATTCTTGCCCGTACCATGAATATCCCTGCACTGATCGGTATTCCGATCAACAGAGAGTGGAGAGGCAGAATGGCAGTTGTTGACGGTTACACGGGAACTGTTACAATTGATCCGGATGAGAAGTATCTGGCGGCTATGAGAGCTCAGATGGAAGAAGATGAAAAGAAGAGACAGCTGTTAGCTGAGTTAAAAGGTAAAGAAACCGTAACTGCTGACGGTGGGAAATCAATTCATCTTTATGCTAATATCGGCAGCGTTGCTGATACGGCATCTGCGCTGGCTAATGATGCGGAAGGTATTGGTCTGTTCAGAAGTGAGTTCCTTTATCTGGAATCATCCACCTATCCTTCAGAAGAAGATCAGTTCCAGGCTTATAAAACTGTAGCTCAGAATATGGGCGGCAAGAAAGTTATTATCCGTACTCTGGATATCGGGGCTGACAAGCAGGTGGATTACTTTAATCTGGATAAGGAAGATAATCCGGCACTTGGTTACAGAGCAATCCGTATCTGCCTGACACGGAAGGATATTTTCAAGACTCAGCTTCGTGCACTGCTTCGTGCAAGTGCATTCGGCAATATCTCCATCATGTTCCCCATGATTATTTCTGTGGATGAAGTGCATCAGATCAAGGCAATTCTGCAGGAAGTAAAGGATGAACTGAAGTCGGAAGGTATTGAGTATAAGGATGTGGAGATTGGCGTTATGATCGAGACTCCGGCAGCTGTTATGATCAGTGAGGAACTGGGCAGAGAGGTTGATTTCTTCTCTGTTGGTACCAACGATCTGACACAGTATCTGCTGGCAATTGATCGTCAGAATCCGAAACTGGATGAGTTCTACGATCCTCATCATCCTGCTGTTTTAAGAGCATTACAGATGATTATCGATAATGGTCATAAAGGCGGTGCGTGGGTAGGTATCTGCGGCGAGTTGGGTGCAGATCTGGCTCTGACAGAAACTTTCCTGAAGATGGGTGTTGATGAACTTTCCGTATCTCCTACATTTGTTTTACCTGTAAGAGATGCTGTACGCAGATGTGATACCACAAAGTGGTAATCTGCGGAGGCAGAATTATTTTCATGAATAACAGAACTGCCGGGGGCTCCTCATGGATTCCACGGCAGTACAGTACATCATACATTTACAGATCCCTTTCGGACTTTGCAGCCCGGAAGGGATTTTTTCCTGTTCAGAACTCTTGAAGTGATGGAAGTTCTATGTTAAAATTACCCTGTTCCTGCAGAAAAAGGAAACTGTTCAGAGCCAACCGCAATATACTGTGAACAGCATCATGAAATATAATATGAAGGAGAAAACAGTTATGATCAACCAGAATTATCTGAAATTACCCGGTAGTTATTTATTTGCAACAATTGGGCGTAAAGTAAAAGAGTATTCCGCAGCTAACCCGGATAAATCAATTGTCCGTCTTGGTATCGGCGATGTATCTCTGCCGCTGGCTCCTGCTGTTGTTAAGGCAATGCATGAAGCAGCTGATCTGATGGGCAGGGAAGTGAAAGGTTATCCGGATTATGAAGGATATGGATTCCTCCGTGATGCGATTGTAGAGAATGATTATAAAACAAGAGGAACCGATATCAGCGCTGATGAGATTTTTATCAATGACGGTGCAAAGTGCGATTCTGCGGATCTGGGTGATATTTTCAGTCTGGACTGCAAGGTTGCTGTATGTGATCCTGTATATCCTGTATATGTGGATTCCAATGCACTGGTTGGCAGAGCCGGTGATTATCTGACCGATGCCGGAAGATGGAGTAACCTGATTTACATGCCCTGCTATGCTTCCAATAATTTTGCACCGGAATTTCCCGTGGAAAATCCGGATCTGATCTATCTGTGTTTCCCCAACAATCCTACCGGCGCAGCAGTAACAAAAGCGCAGCTTCAGGAATGGGTTGATTATGCCAATAAGATCGGTGCTGTGATCATTTTTGATGCGGCATACGAAGCATATATTTCTGAAGAAGATGTACCGCATACGATTTATGAATGCGAAGGTGCAAAGACCTGTGCGATCGAGATGCGTTCCTTCTCCAAGAACGCCGGATTTACCGGTACCAGACTTGGATTTACCGTGATTCCCAAAGAACTGGTTCGCGACGGTGTTTCTCTGCATACTCTGTGGACCAAACATCAGGAAACAAAGATGAATGGTGTATCCTATATTGTGCAGGCAGCGGGTGCTGCTGTATATACTCCTGAAGGCAGAGAGCAGACCAATGCTCAGGTTGCATTTTATATGGAGAACGCCCGCACCATCCGTAATTCTCTGGCAGACATGGGTTATACCGTATCCGGCGGCGTGAACTCTCCTTATGTATGGCTGAAGACACCGAATCAGATGACTTCATGGGAATTCTTTGATTATCTGCTGGAGAATGCCAATGTAGTCGGAACACCCGGTTCCGGTTTCGGTTCCTGCGGGGAAGGTTATTTCCGTCTGACCGGCTTCGGCAGCAAAGAAAATACAGAAGAAGCACTGAGAAGAATCAAAGCACTGTAATCAGAGAATTTCAGACATTTATTGCACTTTTGGCACATATCAGTCCGGCTGCTGAGCCGCTGCAAATCATATAAGAAGATATCAGGTAAGCAGGATTTCCCAAGGGAAATCCTGCTTTTTATATAATAGGAAACTGTGTTTCCTATTATATAAAAACGCTCCACGGGGATCGCGCTGCGGCGGAAAGGAATATGTCACTGAAGTGACCCGCCGCAGGCGGAGAATCTCGTGGAACGAGAGTCTTTTTTATAATGTGACTTTACAATAAAACTTTACATATGACATTTCATATGCTAGAATCATCTGTAACAAAAATACAGGAGAATTATTATGCAGATAATAGAAAAAATCAAAAAACTGAAAGAAGAGAAAAATGCAGTGATTCTGGCTCATTATTATGTGGCGGATGAAGTGCAGGCTGTTGCAGATTATGTGGGGGATTCTTTTTACCTGAGTAAGGTGGCGGTCAATCTGACAGCGCAGGTTATTGTGTTCTGCGGGGTATCATTTATGGGAGAAAGTGCGAAGCTTCTGAATCCTGATAAGATGGTGCTGATGCCGGATATGAAAGCGGATTGTGCAATGGCCCATATGGCAGACCCGGCTTATATTGCCGAGATGAAACGGGAATACGAAGATCTTCAGGTGGTCTGCTATATTAATTCCACGGCAGAACTGAAGGCTCTGTCGGATGTATGTGTGACTTCGGCCAATGCGGTGGATATTGTGAAAGAACTTCCGGGAAAGAATATCCTGTTTATTCCGGATGAAAATCTTGGACGTCATGTAGCAAAACAGGTACCGGAAAAACATTTTATTTTCAACCCGGGCTGTTGTCCTGTTCATGCGCAGATGAAGGCGGATGAGGTGAAAAAACTGAAGGAACTGCATCCCCAGGCTCCGGTTCTGACACATCCGGAATGTCGTGAAGATATACTTGCTTTATCTGATTACATAGGGAGTACTTCGGGAATTATCGGGTATGCAGCGGCATCGGAAAAGGAAGAGTTTATCATCTGTACCGAATCAGGTGTAGCGTATGAGCTGGGAAAACGGGCACCGGGCAGGACATTTTATTTCCCTGAAACACTTCCTGTCTGCATGGATATGAAACTGATCACTTTGGAAAAGATTGCGGATGTGCTGGAAGATGAAAACGGACAGGTGCATGTGGATGCAGGTATATCTGAAGCTGCATGCAGACCTCTTCGGGCAATGCTGGAGCTGGCAGAGCAGGCCCGCAGAAAGAAAGAGGGAAAGTAATCCGGTAAACAGGGGAAAGGAGAACTATGGAAATAGAAAAAATTCTGTATGCCGATACAGTTATCGCAGGAACCGGCGTCAGTGGTTTGTATGCAGCTCTGAATCTGCCGTATACACAGAAGGTTTTAATGATTACAAAAAAGGATCTGAAAAGCAGCGATTCTTTTCTGGCTCAGGGGGGGATTTGTGTACAGAGGGACGATGATGATTATGACAGCTTTTTTGAGGATACCATGCGGGCGGGGCATTATGAAAACCGGAAGGAATCGGTAGATATCATGATTCGTTCTTCCAGAAAGATTATTGATTCCCTGATTGGTTATGGTGTTGAATTTGAAAAGGTAAACGGCCAGCTTCAGTATACGAGGGAAGGTGCCCATCGCAGAAACCGTATTCTGTTTCATGAAGATGAAACAGGAAAGGAAATTACTTCCAGGCTGCTGGCAGAGGCTGAAAAACGTGATAATATTGAAATGCTGGAATACACGACCATGACGGATCTGATCTGTGAAAACGGAACCTGCAGAGGAATCCGCGCCCGTACAGAAATGGGAGAATGTCTGAAAATTCTGGCTGAATATGTCATTCTGGCAACAGGAGGAATTGGAGGGAATTATACCCATTCGACCAATTTTCCGCATCTGACAGGAGACGCGCTGACTCTGGCGGCACGTTATGGGATTGAACTGGAACATCTGGATTATGTACAGATTCACCCGACCACTCTTTTTTCGAAGAAAAAGGGCAGACGGTTCCTGATTTCCGAGTCGGTACGCGGTGAGGGTGCTCTTTTGTATGATGCGCATATGAATCGTTTTACCGATGAACTGCAGCCCAGAGATGTGGTAACGCAGGCAATTCTGGAGCAGATGGAAAAGGATCATACGGAGCATGTATGGCTGGATATGAGACCTATTCCGACAGAAGTGATTTTCCATCATTTCCCCAATATTGCCAGACATTGTCTGGAAGAAGGATATGATGTGACAAAAGAATGTATCCCGGTGGTACCGGCTCAACATTATTTTATGGGAGGAATCCACGTGGATTCCAACAGCGAGACAACCATGAAGGGGGTCTACGCAGTGGGAGAAACCAGCTGCAACGGTGTTCATGGAAGAAACCGGCTGGCCAGTAATTCTCTGCTGGAGAGTCTTGTATTTGCCGGAAGAGCTGCGGAACATATAGCCGGGAAAGCGTCAGAGCATAATGCCGGGAAAGCTGCGGAACATATCGCTGGAAGAGAGTCAGAACATAATATCGGGAAAGCTGCCGGGCATATAGTCGGAAAAACTGCGGAACATAATGCGGGAAAAACTGCTGATCATATTGCAGGAAGAGTAAATGAAATATCAAATTCAGAACAGTATCATAAATTAAACGAGGTTGTATGATGAATAAAATAACAATGACATTAAATGTGGATAATCTGATTAAAATGGCGCTGCAGGAAGATATTTCCAGTGAGGATGTGACGACCAATGCAGTTATGAGGGAGGCGAAAAAGGGACAGGCCGATCTGCTGTGCAAGCAGGATGGCATTATCTGCGGTCTGGATGTTTTCTGCCGTGTATTTACATTGCTGGATGAGGATGTTGTGTTTGATTTAAAATGCAAAGACGGGGATGAAGTAAAAAACGGACAGCTTCTGGGTACGGTTACAGGCGATATCCGGGTACTGCTGTCAGGGGAACGGACAGCTCTGAATTATCTGCAGCGGATGAGCGGCATTGCTACCTGTACGCATCAGGTGGCATCACTTCTGCAGGGAACGCGCACAAAGCTGCTTGATACGAGGAAGACGACTCCCAATATGCGTATTTTTGAAAAATATGCGGTAAAAGTGGGCGGTGGATATAATCATCGCTATAATCTCAGCGACGGTGTGCTTTTGAAAGATAATCATATCGGTGCTGCCGGCAGTGTGACGGAAGCAGTGCGTCTGGCAAAAGAATATGCGCCTTTTGTCAGAAAAATTGAGGTGGAGACGGAAAATCTGTCCATGGTACAGGAGGCTGTGGAAGCAGGTGCCGATATTATCATGCTGGATAACATGAGCGTTGAGGAAATGCAGGAAGCAATCCGCATCATTGATGGAAGGGCTGAAACTGAATGTTCCGGTAATATAACGGGTGATAATATTTCAAAAATCGTGTCACTGGGAGTAGATTATGTATCAAGCGGTGCCATCACCCATTCGGCTCCGGTTCTGGATGTTTCGCTGAAAAATCTTCATGTTCTGTAAAATCTGTAAAAAGAGAAGAATGGCAATGCAAACTGCAGGGATTTGTGATAAGATAGTTGGATAGATTGACAGAGAAGGGCAGTAGATGGGTATGAACAGCGAAGAACGCAGAAAAGAGATTATACAGACATTCCGTTCCGGTACACAGCCGGTTTCCGGTGGAAGCCTGTCTGATATGTTTGGCGTGAGCCGGCAGATCATCGTACAGGACATTGCATTGCTGAGAGCACAGGGACATGATATTATTTCCACAAACAGGGGGTATCTGCTGAAGACACCTGCCCGTGTGTCACGGGTATTTTATGTACATCATACCGATGAACAAATCGGTGAAGAACTGAATGCCATTGTTGATCTGGGCGGGAGCATTAAAGATGTTTTTGTGGTGCATAAAGTTTACGGTACGATCCGTGGGGATCTGGGAATCAGTTCCAGACGTCAGGTCAATGGATTTCTGGATCAGCTGAAGAATGGACAGTCCAGTCCTTTGAAGAATATAACAAAGGATACGCATTATCACACAGTGGAAGCGGAAAATGAAGAGATTCTGGACGAAATCGAAAAGGAACTGGCAGAAAGGGGATTTCTTCTGGCAGATTAAAAGAAGACTGTCGGGATAACCAGTTGCAGCATGAGCTGTCTGGTTCCCGACAGTTTTTTTTGTGGCTGCGGATACGGCCGGCTTATTTCGGCGTTTTCAGGTAATATACCAGATATTCAATGAATTCACGGTCTGCCACATTCTGTACCGGATTAATGTTGAAATTGGCCTTGATCTTATTGAAACGGAAGATCAGGGTGTTCTTATGGATACCGAGCTCCTGACTGGCGGAATTCATATTGTAGTTATGTCTCTGCAGGGTGTCGAGAGTTTCGATCATCCGATGGGTCTGCTCCTCGTCAAGTTTTTCAGCCACAGCGTTATAGATGCGGTGAAACTCAGGCAGGGGAGTGATGTTTTTTACATACCTGCCGATATTATCATAAAAATAGTAAACGGAAGCTCTGTTTTTTTCAAAAATCTCATCGGAAACACCCAGAAGTTTTGTGGTGTCGTCCAGCTGGTTCTGAAGCCACAGACAATGATTAAAGCTGCTTCGATAATAACTGGGACGGTTCTGGAAAGTACCGATGAAACAGCAGCAGAGGTAATCCTCTTCACTGCCCAGACGGCTGTATGCTGTTTCCAGAACAGGCGTCAGAAAATCGGCTATGGTTTTACGATACTGGTTAAACAGTGCTTCATCGCTCATTTCGGGGAAGCTTTTGAACACAAGCACCTGTCCGATGGTGAGCTTAATAACGATATCCTGATCGGAAAAACCGCTGCAGAGCTGAACCAGTTCATTGGTAAAGTCATGCTGTGTGTTCATGGTGCAGGTGATCAGTATGGGAATCCGCTTTACATCCGTGCGGTAGCCGAGCTGTGTGCTCAGAAAAGACAGCTCGGAACGGGTATGTGCCGTATCTTCATAGAGCAGCATATGGATAAACTGGGTGCGGAGATTGCCCCGGTAATTGTCGTTGTTTTTTCCAAGTTCATATTCCAGCATCTGTTCCATGGCAATACGAAGAACAGAGATCATATCGCGGACCTCATATGGATTGCCGGTCAGACCGATGACACCGACCTTTTCTCCATGATAAAGGATCGCCGAGTTGACACCGTACTGAACGCCGATATAATTGCTTACATCATGTTCCGTAAGGATCATGACATTATCTGTTTTCAGGATTTTGTAGGCAACCTCATGGAATGCCCCTATTCGGGATTTGTCACTGCTGGCAATGACGATCCCTTTTTCGTTCATGATGTTGATCTGATAGGGAATATATTGAATATAACGTTTTATAAAAAGTTCTGCCAGTTCTGCAGTTAACATGATTTCCTCCTGATTTTGCAACTGTTCAGAGTCAGATATACCGTGTTTTCGAGGCTGGCTTTGAACAGTTACCTGATTTTTTGAAAATAATCAATTTCAGCATAACACAGCTTTGGGATTTTCACAACAAAGAAAAATCAGATTGAAAAAATCAGATTAAAAAACATCAATATTAAACTTGATGATTTTTAAACTGTCGGAAATAACAGATTTTCTTTCGGAGAGGATTAAAAACGCGGTGATTTTTAAGAAAATCAGGACGGATTTATACAATTAATATTGTGCATGATGCAAGAATTATAATTTATTATCATTAAATGGATTTTTGTGAGAAAAAAAGATTAGCAAAATGCTTAAAATGCAACAATTTCAAGTATAATATTTACAAATAAAAAAGAAAGTTGTATAATTCCAAAGTAAGCTTTTTACGGTGATACTTTAAACTAAGCAAGTGCTAAATCAGGCAAGTGCAATCATTTTAAAAGTAAGTGAGGGAATAATATGAGCTACACAGAAGAGATTTATGCAAGAGTCGTTGAACAGAATCCCGGTGAACCCGAATTTCATCAGGCAGTAAAGGAAGTTCTGGACTCTCTGAAACTGGTTATTGATGCTAACGAAGAAGAATACAGAAAGCTTGGTATTCTGGAACGTCTGGTTGAGCCCGAACGTATCATTTCTTTCCGCGTACCGTGGGTAGATGATCAGGGTAAGGTTCAGATCAACAAAGGATACCGTGTACAGTTTAACAGCGCTATCGGACCGTACAAGGGAGGACTTCGTTTCCATCCTTCCGTAAACCAGAGCATTCTGAAGTTCCTCGGTTTTGAACAGGTATTTAAAAACTCCTTAACAGGTCTGCCCATCGGCGGCGGCAAAGGCGGGTCCAACTTTGATCCCAAAGGCAAATCAGACCGCGAAGTTATGGCATTCTGCCAGAGCTTTATGACAGAACTGCAGAAATATATCGGCGCAGATCAGGACGTACCTGCCGGTGATATCGGTGTAGGCGGAAGAGAAATCGGTTATCTGTACGGACAGTACAAGCGTCTGACAGGCCAGTATGAAGGTGTTCTGACAGGCAAGGGCCTGACATGGGGCGGTTCTCTGGTTCGTACACAGGCTACAGGTTACGGTCTTGTATACATTCTGGATGAGATGCTGAAAGCAGCAGGCAAATCCATGGAAGGTCAGACAGTTGTTGTTTCCGGTTCAGGCAACGTAGCAATCTATGCTGTTGAAAAGGCTCAGGAACTGGGCGCAAAGGTTGTTGCCATGAGCGATTCCAACGGTTATGTATATGATCCCGAAGGCATCAAACTGGATATCGTGAAGGATATCAAGGAAGTAAAACGCGGACGTATCAAAGAGTATGCAGAACAGGTTCCTTCCGCAGTTTATACAGAAGGCAAGGGCATCTGGACTGTTAAATGTGATATCGCACTGCCCTGCGCAACACAGAACGAACTGAATCTGGATGATGCAAAAGCTCTGGTGGCAAATGGCTGCTTTGCAATCGCTGAAGGTGCCAATATGCCTACAACAAGAGAAGCAACAGATTACGTTCAGGCACAGGGACTTCTGTTTATGCCCGGCAAAGCAAGCAATGCAGGCGGTGTTGCTACTTCCGCACTGGAAATGTGCCAGAACAGCGCACGTTTAAGCTGGACATTTGAAGAAGTTGATGAAAAACTGAAAAAGATCATGAAAGATATCTATGCAAAGGTTGCTGATGCAGCAGAACGTTATGATGTACCCGGCAACTTTGTAGTAGGTGCCAACATTGCAGGTTTCGAAAAAGTTGTAGATGCAATGAAAGCACAGGGTATTGTATAAGATCCGGTTTGACAGAATAACTGTTATATGAAGATACAGGTATCGGAGTTTTATCTGAAATGAAACTCCGGTGCCTTTTTATGTTTTATTTGGTCAACTGAATTGACAGCTGAGGATTCTTACACTATTATTAAAGATGTTGGATAAAACGGCGGATGCAGCCGCCGATCAGCCGATTCCGCATACCGGTTTGGGTATGGGGATCAGGACAGGAGGTAAAAATGAATAAACTTGAACTTCAGAAGATGGCCAATGAAGTCCGCAAGGGCATTATAGAAGGCGTTCACAGCGCCAAAGCCGGTCATCCGGGCGGATCACTTTCCGCAGCTGATATTTTCACTTATCTTTATTTTGAGGAAATGAATGTGGATCCTGCAAATCCGAAAGATCCTGACAGAGACCGTTTCGTGCTGTCAAAAGGACACACGGCTCCGGGTCTGTATGCTGCATTGGCTAACCGCGGATATTTCCCGGTGGAGGATCTTCTGACACTGCGTCATATTGGTTCTCATCTTCAGGGACATCCCTGTATACAGCATACTCCCGGTATTGATATGTCTTCCGGTTCTCTGGGACAGGGCATTTCCGCAGCAGTCGGAATGGCACTTGGCGCAAAGCTGACAGGAAAGACATTCCGCGTCTATACGCTGCTGGGTGACGGAGAAATCCAGGAAGGTCAGGTATGGGAAGCTGCCATGCTGGCAGGCCACAGAAAACTTGATAATCTGGTGGTAATCGTGGACAACAATGGCCTTCAGATCGACGGCAGTATTGAAGAGGTAAATTCCCCTTATCCCATTGATAAGAAGTTTGAAGCGTTCAATTTCCACGTAATCAATCTGGATGATGCTCATGATTTTGATAAGATCAAAGCTGCATTTGATGAAGCAAAAACTGTGACAGGAAAGCCGGTTGCCATTATCGCAAAGAGTATCAAAGGCAAAGGTGTTTCTTTCATGGAGAATCAGGCATCCTGGCATGGAACAGCTCCCAATGATGAGCAGTACGCAATTGCCATGGCAGAACTGGAAAGGATTGGTGAAGAATTATGTCAGAAGTAAAGAAAATGGCCACCAGAGAAGCATGGGGCAATACGTTGAAGAAACTGGGCGAACTGCATGATGATGTGGTCGTTCTTGATGCTGACCTTGCGGCAGCCACCAAAACCGGAATTTTCAAAAAGGCATTTCCGGAGCGCCATATCGACTGCGGTATTGCAGAAAGCAACATGATCGGTGTGGCAGCAGGCCTGTCTACTGTCGGACTGGTTCCCTTTGCCAGCTCTTTTGCCATGTTTGCAGCAGGACGTGCTTTTGAACAGGTACGCAACTCTGTGGGATATCCTCATCTGAATGTGAAGATCGGAGCTACTCATGCAGGTATTTCCGTAGGTGAAGACGGAGCTACCCATCAGTGCAACGAAGATATTGCGCTGATGCGCACTATTCCCGGTATGACGATCATCAATCCTTCCGATGCGGTGGAGGCTGAAGCAGCTGTTATGGCAGCGTATGAAACACCCGGACCGTTTTACATGAGATTCGGTCGTCTGGCTGTTCCGGTTTTCAATGACAGACCCGATTATAAATTTGAGATCGGCAAAGGCATTGTGTTAAAGGAAGGTACCGATGTTTCCATCATTGCGACCGGTCTGGAAGTGAACGAATCTCTTCAGGCAGCGGAGATGCTGGCAAAGGACGGAATCAACGCGGAAGTGATCAATATTCATACCATTAAGCCTATCGATGCGGAACTGATCGTAAAGACAGCGAAAAAGACCGGTAAGGTTGTAACGGTGGAAGAACATTCCGTAATCGGCGGCCTGGGCAGCGCTGTATGTGATGTCCTCTGCGAAAATGCGCCCACACCGGTTCTGAAGATCGGCGTGAATGATGTGTATGGCGAATCAGGTCCTGCGGTACAGCTGCTTGCAAAATACGGACTGGATGCCGAAGGCATTTACAAAAAGGTAAAGGCATATATGCAGTAAAAGGAGTCTGAACAGATGAGATTGTTTTTAACAAGCAGTCCATGTGATGACCGTGTGCCCGAAGGTGTTTCTCTCCCCTGCATTCTGAATGAGGCCAATGGTTTCGTGAAGCGGATGTCTGAGGGGTGGAAGCCGGAATCAAGGGGGTTGATCATCAGCGCATATCCCGATCATTTTGCCATGAATGATGAAATGAAAGATACATTTTACAAAGCATTTTCGTATTATGGCATGACATTTTCCTGTATGGATATCTGCGATTCCAGAAATGAGGCGGATGCAGACAGGCTCATCGCTCAAAGTGATATGATCATTCTGGCGGGAGGGCATGTTCCCACACAGAATGCATTTTTCCGGAGAATCGGACTGAAAGAGCGAATCAGGGGTTATACAGGAACGGTCATGGGAATCAGCGCCGGAACCATGAACTGCGCGGAAACGGTTTATGCACAGCCGGAAGAAGAAGGGGAGTCCGTTGACCCGTCTTACGAGCGGTTTATTCCCGGTCTGGGACTGACGGATGTGATGATTCTTCCTCATTACCAGAAAGTGAAGGATTACTATCTGGATGGACAGCGTCTGTATGAAGATATCACATACAAAGACAGTATGGGACGGAAGTTTTATGCACTGGTGGATGGAAGTTATGTGCTGGTGCAGGATGGAAAAACCCGGATCTGCGGGCTGGCGTATCTGATATCTGACGGCGTACTGACGCAGATCTGCAGTGAAGGAGAAGAACTGGAGCTGTAAGCTGCGTTCAATCTGCCGCGAAGTTTTTCTCTTTTCAGGCGAATGAAGTACTGAACAGTACATGGGAGGAAGAAGTATAAAAAAGAATTGCAAGATTATGTGACTCTTCTCCATACTGTTTAGAACTTCATTTTTGCCGGGATGACATAACCTGCGGCGGCAGAATGACTGTGGTATCCTGTACAGGATATTACAGTCATTCTGCCTCAAAGACTACACTTCCCTGGCCAAAGTCTGAACAGTTATCCGTCGTTTTCTTTTTTGAAAAAATTTTGAAAAAATGCTTGACTTTTATGGGAACATGATGTAATATATATAACGTCGCTGGAACACAGCAACAGGATGTGCGTTTAGCTCAGCTGGATAGAGCGTCTGACTACGGATCAGAAGGCCGGGAGTTCGAATCTTCTAACGCACGTAGACAGAGGTCTGAAGAATTTCTTCAGACCTCTTTTTTTGCGTTTGAACTATCTTAGCTGTGTGATCGATCAGATACCCTATACGGAAATCATCCTGATAAGAATAAGAGATATTATACATAATAAGATTATAGAAATAGTTGACTATTTATGCAAACTATAGTATTATAAAGATACACTTCAAAGCGGGCGTTCTGTTCGCTGCTTTGCTTTTATATGAAGAGCAGCAGCTCTCATAAAAGCAGTCTCTATGGATATCAGGTCAGGCAGTTCTGCCGCTTGTTTCCTGAATGTAATAATTATTTGTCAGCAGGAAAATGTAAATGATAACGGTATTTGACGGATATTTTTCTGTTCAGATGTTCTGTAATCTGATATAATACAGATATCTCCTTTTAACATTTTGCCTGCAGGAATGAAAGGAGTTTGTAATGAAAAAAACAGAAGATGACTTTATTATGCTGCCTACTGTAGATTTTTGTTTTAAAGAACTGATGCAGAACGAGAAAGTGAGGAAGGGATTTATTTCAGCACTTCTGAACTGTTCTCCGGATGATATCACACAGACGGTATTGATGCCTACCATACTTGGCAGAGATACACCGGAGGATAAGGAAGGGATCCTTGATGTAAGAGTTGCCCTGGAGGACGGAACACAGCTGGATATGGAGATGCAGGTTGCATATTTTGCTTACTGGGAAAAAAGAATTCTTTTTTATCTGGGAAAAATGTATACAGGACAGCTGAAAAAAGGTGAGCCGTATGAAGCCCTGAAAAAATGTATTCATGTAAGTATTCTGGATTTTGTTCATTTTCCGGAGGACAGTGAATGTTATCGGGTGATTCATTTCCGAGATGAAAAGAGTGGTAAAATGTATACGGATTTGATGGAAATACAGATACTGGAATTAAGAAAACTCCTGCCGGTTGAGGTGGGAAGAAGCGGGGTTATTGACTGGATGCAGTTTTTCAACGGCAAAAGCAGAAAGGAGTTTTGCGATATGGCAAAGAAGAATGAATATCTGGATGAAGCCTGTAATACGCTGATGGAACTCAGCGCAGATGAGAAAAAGCGTCTGGAATATGAAGCAAGAGAAAGAGCATTGAGGGATTACAATTCCCAGATGAACAGTGCGCGGAAGCTGGGAATGGAGCAGGGGCGTCAGGAAGGACTTCAGGAAGGTCGTCAGGAAGGTGTGGATTTGGCAAAAACAGTGTTTAAATTGTTTCTTCAGGGGAAGTCTCCGGATGAAATTGCAGAAATCAGCCGGATTTCCGAGGATGAGGTCAGAAAAATTCTGGAATAAATTGCCGTCCTGCCTAAATGATAATATTTCTCAATAAGATCGGAAGAAATTCAATGAAAGTTAGTTGACTTTAACTTCTAATGCATGTATAATCTGTTTGAAGTTAAAAGAAACTAACTTTTGTTAGTTTCAGGTAACCCCAAAATGGAATAGAAACTCCCCTGCGAAGGATTTGAAGAATTTCTGCTGGAGAGAAGGAACGGGAGGTATTTGTGTGATGGCACTGGCATTTATGAATGTGGGAGAAATTAAAAAGATTACTGCATTGAAAGGCAAAGAAGATGTAATCCGTCACCTGCAGAACCTTGGTTTTGCACCTGGCACAGAGATTCAGGTGATCGGGCATAATGCAGCAGGGATGATTCTTCAGGTAAAGGGAGTACGTATTGCGCTGGACCGTGGTCTGGCCACGAAAATCATGGTTGCCTGATATGCTGAGAAAGGAAAGAAATGATGATGCAGACTTTGAAAGAAGTTCCCTGTGGAAACATGGTTACTGTTGTAAAGCTCCATGGTGAAGGTGCTGTAAAACGCAGAATCATGGATATGGGTATTACAAAAGGAACCAGCGTTTATGTACGTAAGGTGGCACCTCTTGGCGATCCGGTGGAAGTCACGGTGAGAGGTTATGAACTGTCTTTAAGAAAGGCAGATGCAGAAATGATAGAAGTAAAGTAGATTCCGATGGCGCTGTACAGCGTCAGGAATCTTTTTTAAAGACTGTTGGTTAGCAAAATCTAACCTGATTCTGAAGGAGGAAGAAAAACAATGGCAACGAAGATTGCGCTTGCAGGCAACCCCAACTGCGGTAAGACCACATTGTTCAATGCGCTGACCGGTTCCAATCAGTTTGTGGGAAACTGGCCAGGCGTTACAGTAGAGAAAAAAGAAGGTAAATTAAAGGAATATGAGGATGTAACAGTGACGGATCTTCCCGGTATCTATTCTCTGTCTCCTTATACACTGGAAGAGGTTGTGGCCAGAAATTATCTGATTGATGAACGGCCGGATGTGATCCTGAATATTGTGGACGGTACCAATCTGGAGCGGAACCTGTATCTGACTACACAGCTGATGGAACTGGGCATTCCGGTTGTTATGGCTGTTAATATGATGGATGTGGTGGAAAAAAATGGTGATGAGATTTACATCGACAAGCTTTCCAGGACTCTGGGCTGCAAAGTAGCGTCAATTTCCGCGCTGAAAGGAACCGGTATCGCTGAAGCGGCAAAAATGGCAGTGGAAGCCGGAAAACACAGCAAGGCTCAGATGGCGGTACATACATTTGACAAAAAGGTTGAGGATGCGCTGGTTCAGATCGAATCATTTCTGGGAAGTGACGTGGAAGAATCCCGGAAACGTTTCTTTGCCATCAAACTGTTTGAAAGAGACGAGAAGATCGCGGCCCGCATGACCAGAAAACCGGATGTGGAAAGTATCATTACTGCTGTGGAAGAAGCTATGGATGACGATTCGGAAAGCATTATCACCAATGATCGGTATATTTATATTTCTTCTATTATTAATAAATGCTGCAAACGGGTCAATCAGAATAAACTGACAGTTTCCGATAAGATCGACCGGATCGTAACAAACCGTTTTCTGGCGCTGCCCATATTTGCGGCAGTTATGTTTCTTGTTTACTATATTTCCGTAACGACAGTGGGCAGTTTTGTAACAGATTGGACCAATGACGTGCTGTTCGGCGATATCATTCCTCCTGCAGTGCAGGGATTTCTGGAAAGCATCGGCTGCGCAGACTGGCTGGTAAGCCTGATCGTTGACGGTATCATAGCCGGTGTGGGTGCTGTTCTCGGCTTTGTGCCCCAGATGCTGGTGCTGTTTATCTTTCTGGCATTTCTGGAGGCCTGCGGTTATATGGCACGTATCGCATTTATCATGGACCGTATTTTCAGAAGATTCGGTCTCTCCGGAAAATCTTTTATTCCAATCCTGATCGGTACCGGATGCGGTGTTCCCGGCATTATGGCGTCCCGAACCATTGAAAATGACCGCGACCGCAAAATGACGATTATTACAACGACATTTATCCCCTGCGGAGCCAAGCTTCCGATTATCGCCATGATCGCAGGCGCTGTATTCGGCAATGCGGGATGGGTGGCAACCAGTGCATATTTTGTCGGTATTGCAGCCATTATCTGCTCGGGAATCATTCTGAAAAAGACGAAGGTATTCAAAGGAGATCCGGCACCTTTTGTTATGGAACTTCCTGCCTATCATATGCCCACTGTCAGCAATGTACTGAGAAGTATGTGGGAAAGAGGCTGGTCCTTTATTAAAAAGGCCGGTACGATCATCCTGCTTTCTACCATCGTAATCTGGTTTCTGTCCGGTTTCGGTTTTATTGACGGACAGTTCCGCATGCTGGAGCCCATGGAACAGGAATACAGCATCCTGGCTTCCATCGGTCACGCCATCTGCTGGATCTTTGTACCGCTTGGATGGGGAGACTGGAGATCGGCAGTGGGAGCCGTTTCCGGTCTTGTTGCTAAAGAAAATGTGGTTGCAACCTTCGGTATCCTGTTTGGCATTGGAGAGGAAGTGGCAGAGGATAATGCGCAGCTTCTGACAGTAATCGGCGCACATTATACAGCCATTGCTGCCTACTCCTATCTGATCTTCAACCTGCTGTGTGCGCCCTGTTTTGCAGCGATCGGAGCGATTAAACGCGAAATGAACAGCGCAAAATGGACTTTTATCGCTATCGGCTATCAGACGCTTCTGGCATACTGTGCATCACTGGTTGTTTACCAGATCGGTAATGTGCTTACCGGCGGTGCGTTCGGTATCGGTACGGTGGCAGCAGTCATCATTGCGGCGGTATTTATCTATCTGCTGGTTCGTCTGGCAGGGAAGAAGGAAAAGGACAGAACAGTGAAAGGAGCAGTGAAGGCGTAATGGGAACAGCAGTTGTTCTGGCGGCGGTAGTATTGATCGTTATTCTGGCGGTCAGAAGCATTTACATGGATAGAAAATCAGGAAAATCATGTGCAGGCTGCCCGGGCTGCGGCTGCAAAAACAGCTGCGAATCGGAAAGGAAATGATCTTATGAGTGACCGGTCACAAGATAGTGGGGAACAGCCCCTCACCCGGGTCAGTCAGGAAAAGGAAGCAATTCTTGAACTGCTCAGGAAAAATGGTTTTCGGATCACAAAGCAGAGAAAATTGATACTGGACATCGTATTTACTCATGAATGTACCTGCTGCAAGGAAATTTATTATGAAGCCAAAGCGAAAGATGCATCCATAGGGATTGCAACGGTTTACCGTATGATCAACACACTGACAGATCTTGGCGTGTTCCGGTCTGCGGTACCGTACAATCAGATGTATCAGGATTCGGAAAAGACCTGTACGGAAGATCATTATACGGCCTGCGGAGGCTGCAAAGTGATCCTGGAAAATGAGCATGTGGTGGAATTTACGGATCGTGAATGGAAGCATATGCTGAAAAAAGCAGTGGAAGAGAAAGGACATTCAGGAAATATTTCCTGCGTACTTCTGAAATCTGCCGAAGGAATAAACTGAAACAGATCTGAATCTGAAAACAGGCTTGGAATTGAAACAGATTTAAACCTGAAAACAGACTTGACGAACAGAAAAAACAGGGCTATCCTTTCAGTATTATCGGACTGTTTGTATTGTATGATACAGTATGGTGCAGGCAGTCTGAGCAATCGGAGGAAAATATGGATTTAAAACAGCTGCAGTATTTTGTGGTAAGTGTGGATTGCGGAAGTTTTAAACGGGCTGCAGAGCTTTTGTACACAACGCAGCCTCATGTGAGCAAGACGGTGAAGGCGCTGGAGGATGAACTTGGCTGCCCCCTGTTCGAACGGAATGTAAAAGGCGTACAGGCCACGGAGACGGGGAAAAATATTTATCATTATGCCAGACAGGTGCTGATCGATTCCAACCGGATCATCAATCTGCCGGAGGAACTTTCGCGCAGGACGCTGAAGGTGGCGGCCAATTCGGGAGACCGGATGGTGGCTCTTTTCTCTCATTATTATATGGAGAAAAAAGACAGCGGCCTTCATGCGGATTATGTGAAAGGCAGCATGGAGCAGATTATCGATTCCGTGTCCGGCAGAGAAACGGATGCAGGATTTCTTTTCATCTCCGACCGGCAGGATGCCTTTGCCGGGCAGCTGCTTGCACGGAAAAAGCTGTCTTTCTATCCCCTGCTGCGGATGGAACCTCTGCTGTTTGTGGGACCCAAAAATCCGCTTTACCACATGGACAGCGTGTCCGAGCAGGAACTGCGCGGGTACCGTTTTATCCAGTCCCAGGAGGATGATTACGCTGTCAATATGAATCCGGGCTATATGCAGGCCGAATATCCATTTTATAAAAACCAGCAGATCATCACCACCAACAGTGAGCATCTTCTGATCCACATGCTGCTGGAGACGGATCTGTGCAATATCAGCTATAACCTGCCCTCCGATCTCTGCGTCGATGAAAAGATACGCGCCATACCCATTCACGGAACCGGAAAAGGCTCCGATGTCACATTCGGGTATATTCTGCGCAGCGGGGAAGACGTAAAACCGGAGGTACAGGATTTTATCCGGTATGTAACAGAGCACATGCGGGAATCAGAAAATACGGACGTGCATATCTGAGAACAGATTCATCGGTATCTGAAAACATGCGGGGCTGTATCGGAGATCCAGCCTGTTATACATGAAAACGGTCGTATTCCTCATAGCAGTCGAGGCACAGTTTTTTGTCTCCCTGCAGACGGATCCAGTTGGAGCCTGTGCTTTCACCGCAGCAGTCACAGGTACAGGAATCAAAAATTCTTGCGGAAGCGGGAAGCATGAGACGTGTTTCCTTTACATCAAAAAGTTCACAGGGGTCTTTTGCCTGATAGTAGGCAAAGGACTCCTTTTTTGTCATGCCCGCAGGTTTCGGTTTCAGAACGAGGCGGACAGACCTGCCCGTTTTCCGGTTGTAAAAGGAAAATGCCTGCTTTCCCCGCATGTGAAACAGCAGGTTGCCCTTCCCCACAGAGCATCCCAGAGCCACCTGAATAGCATCAACGCCGCAGGCATCATTTTCCGAGATGCAGACCACCTGCTCATCCTCGGAAAAGGTCAGCTCCAGCAGTTCCATGGCGTACAGAGAAGCTTTGTACCCGATCATCAGACCGCCGCATACATGTCCGTGAAAGGCGGCGCATTTTTCCCAGAGTTCGTTGTTCATATTGTAATCCTCCTTGATACTTTGAGATAATC
>JAQYDI010000034.1 GCA_028724245.1 Lachnospiraceae bacterium | reverse complement strand
GTTATACACGCTGCACATCCACCCTGCTGATGATTATTCAGCAGCTTCTTCTCCAGCATCCGCTGCGGGTATATCATTGTGTACCTGAGATACGGTAACTACAACAGCTTCCGGATCGGTCTTCAGGTCTATATCCTTATCTTTTGCGATTTCCAGATCCTTAACCTTGATGGAATCGCCCACATGCATCCGGCTGACATCGATCTCAACCTTTTCAACCAGTGCGGCGGGAAGTGCTTTATAGGAAATCTCGGGCAGCAGCAGCTGAACAACGCCATCCTGAACCGCATTGTGGTTCAGCAGAATAACTTCTGCTACGGAATGGATCTTTTCGTTGCTTACCAGTGCCTGAAAACTGATTTCGTCAATCTCTCTCTTCATGGCATTGTACTGAATGTCTTTTACCAGTACATCGTACTGTTCTCCATCAATATCCAGCATGATCTGTCCGCCTTTGGCGGTTGTCTTCAAAACGGCATCCAGATCCTTTTTCTGAATCTTAACAGGAACTGATTCATTCATTTCTCTGCCAAATACGTTGCCGGTAACAAATCCTTCTCTTCTTAATTTCTTTGCTTTGATGTCCAAGCTTCTTTTTTCAGCTTTTAAAGTATTCATTTATCTTTTCCTCCAAAAATCTGACAAAAACTTAATCTGCTCGACAGCCTTCAACTTTTTACTTCAAATCTCAAAGAGGTTTTAAAAGAGGTTTTATCAAGTAGGTTCTTTCTTGTTACACGTGTATTATAACACTCATTCATTAAACTGATTAACCAAATAAAAAATTTATTTTTGTTTTTTTATAAGCATATTGCATAATATTCAGTATATAATGCGGGTTCTTCTCTCAATTTCCATGCCGGATGCTCTGATATCATTTCCGTCACCGGATTTTACCGGTGGTCGCATTTCTGACAGTGCACCATCTTATTTTCGCTGTCCTCTTTGTAAAAAAGTCCGGCCTACTGACAGATACTCTGCAGAATCGGAATTACGGATTCCACTTTTTCAGACAGAGAATATTCCACTTTCGGAGGAATCTCATCATAGGATCTGCGGTTTACAATTCCGTTTGCAATCAGTTCCTTCAGAGAAGATGTCAGAACTGCATCTGTAATATTTCCCATTTCTTTTCTCAGCTCGCTGTAGCGCAGAACCTTTTTTGAAACCAGAACGCAGATGATTCTGGAATTCCATTTACCTCAAAAAATCCCCAGCCCGTATTCCAGCGGACAGCGGATGTCTTTTTCCAGTTTTCTTTGATACATTATCTTAACCTCCCTGTTTTTTATCCGTTTTTCCATAGATCACGTAACGCTGCCTGTTTTTATGTGCAAAGCAGACTATTCGTTTCTTCATACATAACAACCCCATGTGCAGATCAATTCATCATACAAATACAACTCCAATACCAGTATAATTCCCCTGCGCGGCAGTTTCAATATGCAAGACATGTATTGAGCAGCTCATAAATTTAATAGCAACTCATAAATTTCCTGATATCTTGTTTGCCTGACGCTGATTTTCTATAATGAGCACAGATTCAAATAAAGTAACTGTTCAGAGCCAACCTCGAAAACACCATGTGTTTCCTCGGTGCGGCGTATCCGCCAAATAGATTTATACGAAAAAACGCTCATGAACGCAAGCATTCATCGCACTTTTTATACAAATCTGCCTGGCTCTGAACAGTTCCCAGATAAAATGGAGGGATTTCTCATGATGAATGAAAATGTAGTAAATATCTTAAAATCCGGTATGTGGGATCTGGCTACCTGTGCTGATGGAGAGCCCAATGTAGTACCTGTGGCATTCAAAGATGTAACCGCTGACGGAAAGCTGGTTGTCGGTGATGTATTTCTGGAAACGACTCTGAATAATATCAAAGCAAACAACGGAAAGATTGCCATCTCCGCTTACGATGCAAAAACGCTGGAAGGCTATCAGATCAAGGGAACTGCTGAATATGTAACAGAGGGCTCTGTTGTTGACACTTTCAAGGCAATGGTTGAAAAAATGTTTAACGGCGCTGCCACTGCCAAAGGTGCTCTCATTATCACCCCTGAAAAAGTTATTGTAACGACACCCGGTGCAGATAATAAAAAAGTTCTTTAATCCGGCTTCATAGATCAGATAGAGCGCATGTATTTCAAACCCTGAACAATACAACATGAAAAGCCTGAGGTTTCCGCCAAACAGCAAAACCTCAGGCTTTTCCGCATCATTTCTGTTTCTATTATGTCCTTCTATTCCGCTTAATCCCGGAAAACGATCTCTCCTGTTTTTTCATCCATGCTGTCCACGATGGCCAGTGATTCCAAGCGGACGCCCTTTGACCGGATAGCGTCTCCGCCCCGCTGGAAGCCTTTTTCAATGACAATACCGGCTCCCACCAGTTCTGCACCGGATTCGTTGACCAGATCGATCAGTCCTTCCAGCGCCTTGCCGTTTGCCAGAAAGTCGTCGATCAGAAGCACTTTGTCATCGGGTCCCAGAAATTCTTTGGATACAATGATATCATACACTCTGCCGTGAGTGAAGGATTCCACCTTGCTGGTATACACTTCACCTGCGATATTTTTGGTCTTGTTTTTCTTTGCAAATACGACAGGACATCCAAATGACTGTGCCACAATGCAGGCAATGCCGATACCGCTGGCTTCTATGGTCAGAATTTTGTTGATTTCACAATCGCTGAAACGTCTTTTCAGTTCTTTGCCGATTTCCGCAAATAATTCCACATCCATCTGGTGATTCAGGAAACGGTCAACTTTTAAGACATCGCCGCTTTTTATCACACCGTCTTTTCTGATTCTGTCTTTTAAAATCTGCATTTCAGTTCCTCCCCTGTATATGGCAGCCGGCTCAGTTCTGCTGCCCTGTATGTCTGCAGCAGATCAAAGTCAGGCATTAATCTGCCGAATGTATCTGTTTACTGTACTACATCTTTCTCATATAATCAAGAATAATTTCCATGGTTTCCGGCCTGTCTGCATCCACCAGTTCTTCTTTCCGTCCCGCCTGACAGAAAAAGCAGTCCTCTGTATGCTTTTTTGCCACTTTTCTTCCGCCGGTATCGCCCTCCAGCAAAAGCAGTTCCGGCAGATATTTCCCGTGAAAAATCACCGGATTGCCCGGCTGATCCTGCCAGCACATGCTTCCGATTCCTTTTCCAGATGCTGCCGTTTCCCGCACCAGTCTGACAACAGAATCCGCCTGAAGACAGGGCTGATCCGATGTGAGGAACATATAATAATCCGCCCCTCCCCCGGCTGCAGAAAGTCCGTTTTTTACGGTCCATGAAGCCCCCTGTTCGCTTTCCGGGCTGTATACGGCCTGCCATCCTTTTTCCTCTGCCGCTTTGAGGATCTCCTCAAACCGGCTCACCACAAATACCCGGCAGAAAGCTGCGGCAGGGATATTCTGAGCAGAGCCGTTTTCACAGAGTTCCATCCCTGCAGAAGGAATCGACAATCTTTCCACTGCCCGCTCCGCCTGCTCCAATACATAGGAATACAGCGGCCGCCCCTGAAGCGGATACAGCAGCTTATTGCTTCCAAAGCGTCTGCTGCTGCCCGCCGCCATGATAATAAGATCAATTTTAAGATTTTTTTCGGTCATCTTTTACTTTGCTGCTTTTTCCTTTTCCCGGATCGCCATCAGGATCTTCTCCGGTGTAATGGGCAGTTCATGGAAATAGCATCCGGTCACACCGGAAATAGCATTATTTAACGCCGGTGAAGGGGTATTGATTACGATTTCACCGATGGATTTTGCCCCAAACGGTCCTCTGTCCTCGTAGCTGCTTTCAAATTCCACATGAATATCGTGGATATCCTGTCTGGTGGGAATCTTGTACTGCATAAAGGAATTATTGTAAAGGCGTCCATTGCTGCCGTACTGAATATCTTCATACAGCGCCATGCCGATGCCCTGGCCGATTCCGCCTTCCACCTGCACTCTTGCCAGATTCCGGTTGATCGGTGTTCCGCAGTCCACAACAGCCACATAATTGAGTATCTCCACTGAGCCGGTTTCCTTATCCACCTCGATCTCCACAATACCGGTCATAAAAGGCGGCGGTGAAGTGGGAGAACAGTTGCTGACGGTGGCCTCAATGGTATGATGAGGCATGGCCATGGATCTCTGAGCTATTTCCGCCAGTGAAATCTCTTTGCCGGTCGACGGATCATAAACCCGGTCGCCTTCGTAGCGGAGCGCTTCCCGTCCGGTCTCATCCGTCACACCCAGCCAGACAGCCGCATTCTCCAGAATATTATCCACAACCTTCATGGCTGCCTGTTCTACCGCTTTTCCTGTGACAAAGGTGGTACTGGAAGCATAGGAGCCCGCATCGTAGGGCGAAGCATCGGTATCCGCAGCCAGCACCATAATATGATCATAAGGACACTGCAGAACCTCCGCTGCAATCTGTGCCAGAATGGTGTCGCAGCCGGTTCCCATGTCTGCCGAGCCGATCATCAGGGTAAATAAACCATCATCATTCAACTTGATGGTTGCGGAGCCCACATCCACATTGGAAATACAGGAGCCCTGCATAGCCATGGCCACACCCAGACTGCGCACTTTGCCGTTGCCCATGTCCTTCACCCGCTCTCTGGAGTCCCACCCGATGATCTCTTTGGCTCTGGCCATACAGCGGTCAAGGGCGCAGCTGTCATTGGGTTCCCCATAGTAAGCAGGCATATTTGTGCCTTCCATCAGCATGTTTTTCTCCCGGATAACAGTCGGATCCATCCCCAGTTTATCCGCCAGCTCCGAAACCAGCGATTCCAGCGCAAAAACACCCTGGGTTGCTCCGTATCCGCGGTATGCTCCGGCTGACATCACATTGGTATAAACCACATCGTAACGGAAACGGAATGCCTCCGCATTTCTGCCGTAAAGCGGAATGGATTTGTGACCGCTGAGACCTACCGTTGTGGGACCGTGCTCCCCGTAAGCGCCTGTATTGGACAGCGTATACATATCGATAGCGCGGATGGTTCCGTCCTTTGACGCACCGATTTTTACGGTTACTTCCATCTCATGACGGGGCGAGGAAGCAATCTGTGATTCCTTTCTGCTGAAGATCATCCTGGAAGGCTTTCCCGTCTTCCATGTGACGAATGCAGGAAAAACCTCTGCAACCACGCTCTGTTTTGCCCCAAAACCGCCGCCGATGCGGGGTTTTGTAACTCTGATCTTTGATTTGGGAATCCCCAGCGCATTGGAAATGATCCTTCTTACATGGAAAACGATCTGCGTGGAGCTGACCACGTTCAACCTGCCGTATGCATCCATGGTACAGTAAGTACGGAATGTTTCCATCATTGTCTGCTGATTGGCTTTCGTATGGTAAGTCCCTTCCACAACCACATCGCAGTCCGCCATAACTGCATCCACATCTCCGTCGCTGCATTCGTCACAGGCACACAGATTCCGCTTATTGTCCGCACCAACGGGACAGAGAGATTTCCATGAATCCTCGGGATGAACCAGTATGGGATTATCCTTTGCTTTATGGAAATCCAGCACCGGCTCTTCCACTATATAAGAAACTTTTATCAGTTTAAGCGCCTTGTCAACTGCTTTCTCTGTAGCGCCCGCCACAATAGCCACCGGATCGCCCACATAACGGACGCGGCGGTCCAGAATCAGGCGGTCATAGGGGCTGGGCTCCGGATAAGTCTGTCCGGCCATGGTAAAACGATGCTGCGGTACATCCTCCCAGGTATAAATATCTTCGATACCGGGCACCAGCTTTGCCTTATCTGTTTTGATACTCTCGATCACAGCGGAAGCATGGGGGCTTCGCAGCACCTTGACGATCAGGCAGTCCTTCGGCGCCACATCATCCAGATAAACCGGCTTTCCGGTCACCAGAGCCATGGAATCCAGCTTGGGAAGTTTTTTATTCACATATTTCAGATCATCCGTCGATTTCATCATAACCGGTCAGCCTCCTTTCCCTCAGACGTACTTTCCCCGGCGCTGCCCGCTTCTGCCTGTGCCGTCCGTTTCTCCCTGCGCTGTGCAAGAAATGCCTTCATGGCGCGGGTCTGTCCTTCGTATCCGGTACAGCGGCAGAGGTTCCCTGCCAGATATTCCCGGATCTGCTCTTCCGTAGGATCCTCATACTCCCGGAACATGGCAAGGGCATTCATAATAAAACCGGGATTACAGAAACCGCACTGGTCCGCTCCCTGATTGGCGATAAATGCACCGAATTCCGCCGCTTCCTCCTGAAGTCCCTCCAGTGTCTCAATCTGAGCGCCGTCTGCTCTGACGGTCAGAACTGCACAGGAAAGCACGGGTTTTCCATTCATGATCACCGTGCACAGGCCGCAGTTTGTGGTCTCACAGCCGCATTTGATACTGTAGCAGCCGTGATTTCTTAAAAATGTATATAAAGTCAGATCTGCATCCACATCTTCCTTAATTACTTTTCCATTTACAGTCAGCTGAACTAACATGATGTTCCTCCTTCCAGCGCAAGACAGGCTCTTTTTACCAGCACTTCGGCAATCATGCTGCGGTACTGCGCCGAAGCGCGCATATTGGAACCGAAGGTCACTGAGGAAGCTGCATATTCTCCGAATTTCTTTGCAGATTCTTCTGTAATACCATCTGCAAGAATGCCCTTTTCATCCTCCACCACAACAGCACGTCCCGGTCTGGCACCGATTACAGCGCGGGCAGGACGGCCTTCTGCTGCGGAAACGGCGCAGGTCAGTACCGGGAAATCGGTCTGCGTATTGCGCTGGGACTGGTATGCCGTGCGGCAGCCATCCTTTTTCACGATGATCCTTACCAGAATATCATTATCCTTTTTCATGGCAGCAAAATCGCGCATGGGTACGATACCGCCCTTATACAGCTCCACGCCTGCATCCAGAGCAAGAAACATGGTCAATACATCGGAAAAACCGTATCTTCCGAAAATACTGCCGCCCACCGTTGCCGTGTTGCGGAACTGTACCCCAACAATATGGCGGACACTTTCCCGCATGGCTCCCTGCGTAAACTTTGAGAGTCCCGGATGCAGTTCCAGATCCCTCAATGTCGTCATACAGCCAATACGGAATTCATCCTCCGTCTCCTCTATCTTATCAAGTCCCAGACCGGAAAGATCAATCACCGTCTGAACCTTTCTGCGGCTCAGACGCATCCACATCATCCCGCCCATCACACGGGCGCTCCGTTTCTGATTCAGCTGCCAGGCCTGTTCAAGGCTCTCCGCTTTCACATAATTCTGAATCGTAATCACTCTTTCTCCTCCATTTTATCATCAGACATATTTTCTTATCATCAGACATATTTTCTGAAACCTGCCTGTTTTCCCAGACAGCTACAAAAAGTATAACTTACAAAAAACATTTTGTATATGGGAATTTCAGAGAAAACAAGCACAAAAATCCTGCACAGACTGCTCTGTTGTGAGCTCTGTGCAGGATTTTTTCATAAACAGACTTTATCCAGGACTTCCGCAGCAGACCGGCTGCAGCTCATCAGGCTCCCATGGTCACATGGACTTCGCAGCTTTCTTTGCCTTTCTGCAGAGGGATCAGCGTTCCGGATACATCCTCGCCGTCCACCTTCATGGCTGCAACCCCTTTCTGCACACCGGCGCTGTTGTCCACATGGATATGATACGTCACCCCTCGGAAAATACGGTCGCAGGTATAGGATTTCAGCGTATCGGGAATACAGGGATCGATCCTCAGACCGTCAAATTCCGGCTGAATGCCCAGAATATACTGACTGATGCAGGTAAATGTCCATGCAGCAGTCCCTGTCAGCCAGCTGTTTTTCCCTTCTCCGAAGGTGGGCGCATCACAGCCCGCAACCATCTGACAGTATACGTAGGGTTCTGTCCGGTGAATCTCGCTGATATCCTCCAGATAAACGGGACAGGTCTTCCGATACACATCAAAAGCACGGTTTCCATGTCCCAGCACCGTCTCCGCACAGGCAATCCAGGGATTGTTGTGGCAGAAAATACCGGCATTTTCTTTATAACCCGGCGGATAGGAGGTAATCTCACCCAGTTCCACATGGTATTTTGTATAGGCCGGCTGAAGCAGTACAATACCGTACTTTGTCTCCAGACGTTTTTCCACACTCTCCAGCGCCGCTGCCGCTTTGCCGTCCTCCACACCGATTCCAGCCATAACGCACATACCCTGAGGCTCAATAAAAATCTGTCCTTCTTCACAGACATGGCTTCCCACCGGATTGGAGTACGCATCATAGGCGCGTACAAACCATTCGCCGTCCCATCCGGCATCCAGTACGGCAGCTTCCATCGCTTTTACTTCCGACTCCACTTCCGCAGCTTCATCGTTCAGTCCTTCATGCCTGCACAGGCCGGCGTACTCTTTTCCGTATTTGACAAACATACCTGCGATAAATACGCTTTCTGCCACAGGTCCTTCACTGGGTCCGGTGGTCTGGAAGCTTTCTCCAGGAACCTCTGAAAAGCAGTTCAGATTCAGGCAGTCATTCCAGTCAGCCCGGCCGATCAGCGGCAGTTTGTGGGGACCTTTATGGGTAACGGTATAACGGAAGCTGCGCCTCAGATGTTCCATCAACGGCTGTGCTTTTGAGAAATCATTATCAAATGCACAGGGTTCCTCCAGAATGGTGAAATCACCGGTTTCACGCAGATAAGCGCAGGTGCAGGCAATCAGCCACAGCGGATCATCATTAAAACCGCTTCCCACATCCATATTGCCTTTTTTGGTCAGTGGCTGATACTGATGATAGGTGCTTCCGTCCTCAAACTGTGTATTGGCAATATCGATAATACGTTCCCTTGCCCTGTCGGGAATCAGATGCACAAATCCCAGAATATCCTGACAGGAATCCCGAAATCCCATGCCCCGTCCCATGCCGCTTTCATAGTAGCTGGCACTGCGGCTCATGTTGAAGGTAACCATGCACTGGTACTGATTCCAGATATTGACCATACGGTTGAGGCGGTCATCCGGTGTCTGTACTGAAAAAGCAGAAAGCAGTCTGTCCCAGTACGCCTTCAGCCGGTCAAATGCCTCCTGAACCTGCTCATCGGTCTGATATTTTGCCAGCATTCGTTCTGCAGGAGCTTTATTGATAATACCCGGCGCCTCAAATTTCTGATCTGCCGGATTCTCGCAGTATCCAAGTACAAATACGAAGGATTCCGAAGCTCCGGGAGCCAGTTTCACCTTCAGATGATGGCTTCCCACAGGTGCCCAGCCGTGAGCCACACTGTTTCTGCTCTGCCCGGCAGTGACTGTCTCCGGATTGGCAAATCCGTTATAAGCACCCACAAATGCATCACGGCTCGTATCAAATCCGCAGATCTCACGGTTCACCGAATAAACAGCATAATGATTGCGGCGCTCCCGGTATTCTGTTTTGTGGTAGATCGTGCTGCCGATTACTTCCACTTCACCAATGGAAAAATTCCGCTGAAAATTGGAAGAGTCATCCATGGCATTCCAGAGGCAGAATTCAATCAGGCTGAACACATCGACCTCTTTCTCTTTGTCACTGTGGTTGGTCAGCACCAGCCGGTTGATCTCACAGTTGTCATCAATCGGTACAAATGCCGTAAGCACAGCCTCCAGCTGGTTCTTCTGTCCACTGATCACCGTGTAGCCCAGACCATGACGGCAGCTGTAGGAATCCAGCTCCGTCTGAACCGGCTGCCAGCCCGGATTCCAGATACAGTCCCCATCCTTGATATAATAATAACGGCCGCCTGCGTCCTGCGGACAGTTATTGTAGCGGTATCTTGTCAGGCGGAGAAGCTTTGCATCTTTATAAAAAGCATATCCGCCCGCTGTATTCGAAATCAGGCTGAAAAAATCCTGAGAACCAAGATAATTGATCCATGGAAGGGGCGTTCGGGGATTCGTTATGACATATTCCTTATTCTCATCATCGAAATATCCATATTTCATAAGTTTAACCTCCATCATAATGACCGGCAGCTGCAAAAAACAGGCCAGAAATGCATTTTTCAGGTCCGCAGCCGCCCATTTTTATACGTATTCATCATTCGAATACGTTTTCGCAGTATTGTAAGCCAATTATACCTGCAGTTGTTCAAAAAGTAAATATATCAGAATAATTATTTTCAAAATTATACATATTGCATAATTTTTCCAGTAATCATTGGTTGATTATGATGATTGACGAAACTGTAAAAAGGATTTAGAATGAGATTACGAAAACGTATTCGAAGCTGTTTTCAGATACCTGAATTTATGAGAGGAGGATAGACATGGTAACGATCAAAGATATTTCCCGGCGGTGCGGCGTATCTCCTGCAACTGTCAGCAAGGCGCTGAACGGCTACGGTGATATCAGCAGTGAAACGGCAGAGCTGATCCGGCGAACGGCAGAGGAGATGCATTATATGCCCAACGCAGCCGCCAGGCAGCTGAAAACCAACAGTTCTCATAACATTGGCGTGCTGTTTGTAGACGATACCATGAGCGGTCTGACTCACGAATACTTTTCGGCAATACTCAACAGCGCAAAAGAAGAAGCCGAGCTCAGGGGGTACGATATTACATTTATCAGCAGCAGGATCGGCGGCAGCCATTCTTCATTTGTTGAACACTGCCGCTACCGCAAGTGTGACGGTGTCCTGATTGCCAGTGTCGATTTTACAAGTGAAGCAGTCAGAGAACTGGTGGAAAGCGAATTTCCTACCGTAACAATCGACTTTTCGTTCAACAATCGAAGTTGTGTGATGTCGGACAACGTGGAAGGTGCCTATGCACTGACACAATATGTAATCGGAAAAGGGCATCGCAGGATCGCCTTTATCCATGGTGAAAAGACATCGGTAACCCAGAAACGTCTGGTCGGTTTTTTCCGGGCCTGCGAAGACAGCGGCATCACCATTCCGGATGAATACGTTCTGGAAGGACGTTATCATGATCCGAAATCCAGCGAACGGCTGACGGAACAGCTCATGAAACTGAACGAACCGCCGACTGTCATCATTTATCCTGATGACTATTCCTATCTGGGAGGGCTCAGGCAGCTGGAAAAGATGCAGCTGTCCGTACCGGAGGATGTCAGCGCTGCAGGATATGACGGAATCAATCTTTCTCAGGTTCTGCGGCCGAGACTGACAACCTATTATCAGGATGCGGCGACGATCGGAAAGCAGTCCATGAAAAAGCTGGTAGAATCCATCGAAAACAGAAAAACATGTATTGTCGAACAGATTATGGTATCGGGAAAACTGCTCGAAGGACACAGTGTAAAACAACTGTAACAAACCGGCTGCTCAGGATCGGAGCAGAATTCTGCATGTCTGTTCCTCTCCGGGCAGCTGAAAAATCATATTTTTTCAAGGAGGAAAATCAATGAAAAAGAACGCAAAAAAATTTGCAGGCTTACTTTTAGCCGGATCAATGGTTCTTTCACTGGCAGCCTGCGGTTCAAGCTCAGGCAGTGAAAGCACGCCCAAAGACACAGAAGCTGCAGCAGAAGCCTCATCTGCAGCAGGCGATGAAGCAAAAGCCGGCTCCACACTGAACATCTGGTGCTGGAACGATGAATTCCAGAGCCGCTTCAACGACTATTATCCGGAAGTAAAGGAAGTTGCAGCAGACAAATCCACCACAACTCTGAATGACGGAACAGTTGTTAAATGGACCATCAATCCCAACGAAAACAGCAACTACCAGAACAAACTGGACGAAGCATTGTTGAATCAGGAATCTACAGCTGATGAAGATAAGATCGATATCTTCCTGATCGAAGCTGACTATGCATTAAAATATGTTGATTCCGAATACACACTGGATGTTGTCAACGATATCGGCCTGACAGATTCCGATCTGTCCGGACAGTATCAGTATACAAAGGATATCGTTACTGATTCCAACGGTGCATTAAAGGGAACCACATGGCAGGCAACACCCGGTCTGTTTGCTTACCGCCGCTCTATCGCAAAGGATGTTCTGGGAACAGACGATCCCGAGCAGGTTCAGGAAGCACTTTCTGACTGGGATAAATTCAATGCAGTAGCAGAACAGGCCAATGCAAAGGGCTACAAGATGCTTTCCGGTTACGATGATGCATACCGCACCTTCTCCAACAACGTATCCGCACCCTGGGTTGACGGTACAAGCGTTAAGGTTGATGCAAACCTGATGAAATGGGTGGAACAGACAAAAGAATTTACAGACAAAGGCTACAACAACAAGACTTCCCTGTGGGATGACGGCTGGGCAGCTGATCAGGGTCCCGACGGCGATGTATTTGGTTTCTTCTACTCCACATGGGGCATCAACTTCACTCTGTTAGGAAACTCTCTTGCAGATCCTGACGGTGCAGAGGAAGTCGGCAACGGTATCTACGGTGACTACGCAGTATGTGAAGGTCCCGAACCCTACTACTGGGGCGGTACATGGATCTGCGCAGCTGCAGGAACCGACAACAAAGACCTTGTAAAAGATGTTATGCTGAAATTAACCTGTGATTCCGATATTATGAAAAAGATCACGCTTGACACAGAAGACTACACCAACAATGTAAGTGCCATGAACGAAATTGCAGAAGATTCCACATACGGTTCCAGTTTCCTCGGCGGACAGAACCATATCGCATTATTTGCAAAATCAGCTGAAAAGATCGACATGAGCAACGCAGGCAAATACGATCAGGGATGCAACGAAAAATTCCAGGCGGCATTCAAAGACTACTTCGACGGAAATGTAGATCTGGATACTGCAAAAGAGAATTTCGAAACAGCAATTACTGAATTATATCCGAATCTGACAGAGGTTGTATGGCCGTAAAAATTAATTTGCGAAAAGCAAGAGCATAAACATACTGATTATTGATATTTACGACGGGGTGAGGCGGACTGATCTCACCCCGTTTTTCCAGAACAGCATCCTGTTCCGAACATTCTGAAAGGAGGAAAAAATGAAAGTACCGGCTAAAAAAAGAAAGCAGAACGTAAGTTATGGGAAATGGGGATACATTTTTATCCTTCCTTTCTTTCTGGTTTTCTTCATTTTCCAGCTGATTCCGCTGGTTTCAACTATTTACTACAGTTTTTTTGAATATTATCGTGACGGTCTGACCATAGTCGGTCCCACCTTCGTCGGACTGGACAATTACAAAGCATTATTCTCATCAGATATGCTGAAATACATGGGAAATACCATCATCATGTGGCTGATTGGTTTTATCCCGCAGATTATCGTTTCACTGGTGCTGGCAGCCTGGTTTACCGACCTGCGCATGCGCATCAGAGGCAAACAGTTTTTCAAGGTTGTAATCTACATGCCCAACCTGATCATGGCCAGCGCATTTGCCATGCTGTTTTTCGCCCTGTTCTCCGACAACGGACCGGTCAACTCTGCGCTGGTAACCATGGGACTTATCAAAGAACCCATCCGTTTCCTGTCCTCTGTCATCGGAACAAGAGGACTGGTCGGACTGATGAACTTCCTCATGTGGTTCGGCAATACCACAATTCTGTTAATGGCAGCGGTCATGGGCATCAGCCCGTCTCTGTTTGAAGCAGCTGAACTGGACGGATGCAATCATCGGCAGATCTTTTTCAGGATTACGCTTCCCATGATTCGTCCTATTCTGGTATACGTACTGATCACCTCCATGATCGGCGGTATTCAGATGTTTGATGTACCGCAGATCCTGACAAACGGAACAGGACGCCCGGATCGTTCGGCAACATCGATCATCATGTTCCTGAACAATCATCTGTACAGCAAAAACTACGGCATGGCCGGCGCAATATCCGTTGTTCTGTTTATTATCTGTGCAATCCTCTGTATCGGCGTTTATTTCACGCTGAACAAAGATGATGGAAACGAACACAAGAAGAAAAAGAAAGGAGCCGTGAAATAATGAACAAGAAAAAGAAACCCGGATTCAGAACTGTTTTGGCGTATATCGTACTCATTATTCTGACGTTCCTCTGCCTGTTCTTCTTCTACATACTGATCATCAACTCAACCAGAAATCATTTTGAGATTCAGCGCGGATTCTCTTTCCTTCCGGGGAAAGCATTCCTGACGAATCTGAAAAATGTTCTGAATGATGCGAACATCCCGGTACTTTCCGGTATCAGAAACAGCCTGATCGTATCGACCATGTCCGCCATACTGGCTACCTATTTTTCAGCAATGACAGCATACGGTCTATACGCTTATGACTTCAAACTGAAAAAGCCGGCATTTATCTTTATCCTTCTGATTCTGGTCATGCCGACACAGGTAACAGCCCTCGGATTTGTCCGTCTGGTTACAAAAATGAACCTGCTGGATACGCTGTATCCGCTGTTTCTGCCTTCCATCGCCTCTCCGGCAGTATTCTATTTCATGTACAGCTACATGCAGTCGAGCCTGCCTCTGGATCTGGTGGAAGCAGCCAGAATTGACGGAAGCGGTGAATTCCGCACCTTCAACCGCATTGTCATTCCGATTATGAAGCCGGCGCTGGCTGTCCAGGCAATTTTCACTTTTGTTAATGCATGGAACAACTACTTCATCCCGGCCCTGATCATTACAAGCAACAATAAAAAGACGCTTCCGATCCTGATCGCCGCCCTCCGAAGCGCAGACTTCCTGAAATTCGATATGGGCAAAGTATATATGATGATCACCATTGCGATCGTACCGATCATCATCGTATATATCTTCCTCTCAAAATACATCGTTGAAGGCGTTACACTGGGCGGTGTAAAAGAATAATTTTTGCTACTGATAAAGCAAAAAGACCATGGTATGAAAAACTGCCGGGCCGAAGCTGCTGATGCAGCTTCAGTCCGGCAGCCCGTACCGTGGTCTTTTTACCGTTCCTTATTATACTGTTCACTTTCCCATTTCAAAAAGTCATCATAATCAACAGACAGCATCCCGCAGGCTTCTTTCTCAGTGCGTGCCACATGATTCGCCATGAGCCGGCGGACACTCTCACATCTGCTCTCACGTATTCCTTCGAGTCTGCCTTCCTGTCTGCCTTCCTGTCTGCCTTCCTGTCTTCCTTCACGTCTTCCTTCACGTCTTCCTTCACGCAATCCTTCCCGTCTTGCCTGACGTTTTGTTTCTTCTTTTACTTTACTGATATAATCTTCTACTGCACTGCACATATATGTCATCCCCTCCTCCGTCGTTTTAAACAGTCTTACCCTGTTTGATAACCGTGGAAATTTCTCATGGTACCCTGTACTGTTTTTGAAAAAGCGCATCAATTCCGCTGTATCAGAACCATCGTTAATTTTTGAATTAACATAAATTTCATGAAATCCGTTGTCAACAAATGTTCCCGTTTCTTCCAGACATCTTTTTACATGGTACACTGTCTTTCCCTCTTTAAACAGGTCAAATTGTGAAATGAAAATAATTGTTACATCCGGTACGTCTACATAATCTGCTCCAACTTCCGTAGTTGCTGACGTAAGCAGTGAACCATTATAGCGCACCCGTCTCTGATAATCATCCGAATCCGATTTCTGCACTTCCACATTGTAGTATCTACCCTGCGAATCTCTGCACCGGGCGTCAAGAACTACTGATTTCCCCTGAAGATTTTTCAGAGAATCCTGTGGTTGATTCTCTATCACCTCAATTTCTCCATCCTCCAGAATAATCCTGAGAATTTCCTGACATACTTCAATATCCTCTACCATTTTATGAAAGAAAATATCGTCTATGACATTAAGTGTCGAAACCAGATCCCTGATTTTTCTGTTTTTAAATTGTTTCGTCAATAATACCTCTCCTTTCTTCTGCATCCATCAGCAAAGTTTATCAGACTGTTTTCCATCGTTCCGTCTGAATAAAAAGAGAGATACTGATTGAATCCCTCTCTGTTCAGAGGGATTCTGCATAAATTATGTCATAGTATAATTCTATAACATGCAAAACTGTGGGAATTGCTGTTTCACGACTGTAATTATATTGCAGTTAAGTTTGATTGTTTTTATAAAACCATTATAGTATTTTTATTTTCTCATGTCAAGTAATTATTTATTATATTTTTGTAACTGTGAGTAAAAAAACGCAGATTAAACTGCTGCTGCAGCCGATTACTCCTTTTTTTCACTCACATTCAAACGCCATCTTTTCCGCCAGCCTCCGGATGACCTTTTCACAGCGCTCAATATCCTCACACCGCACATACTCATCGGGTTTATGAGCCATTTCCAGATCGCCGGGTCCATAGGACATACAATTGTGATTACCCAGAATCCCCGAGATAACCGCCGTATCTGTGTAGCCGGGAAAAGTACTTACCACGGTTTCCTGTCCCGTCACTTCATCTGCTGCTTCCTTCAGCCGGGCAAGCAGCAGGGAATCCGGATCTTTTTCCACCGGCGGGCGGCTTCCCGTGATCACATAACTGCCCCGGCAGCCGGATACCTGACGGCAGGCATGATCAAGCGCCATTTGCACCAGTTCTTCTGCTTTTTCCTGATTCACAGGCGGTACCAGACGCATGTCGATCCATACCCTGGCCCGATCCGGTACCACGTAGGGGCGGTACCCGCCTTCAATCTGTCCGAACGTCACCGTGGAAATGCCGAGATCCTCATGGGGCGGACAGGCAAGGATTCCCCTGCGGATTTCGCAGACCGCCTCGGAAATGCAGGCAACCGCATCTGCGCCTTTCCACGGCGTTCCCGCATGGGCCGTAATTCCCTCCACAGTCACTTCAAACCAGATACGCCCCTTATGCGCCACCTGAATCTGCCCGTTGGTAGGCTCCAGATCAAGAACCCAGTCTCTTTCCGTCACCCAGCCGGAACGGATAGCCGCCTCTGACCCCCGCATAAAATCCTCTTCATCCACAGTGCCGATAAACACCAGCGGATACTGAAGTCTTCTCCGCATGGAAGCCATCCGGGCAAATACCGTCATAGCGCAGGCAAGCCCGGATTTCATATCACAGGCCCCCCGCCCGTATATTTTCCCATCCTTCATCACCGCACCAAAGGGCGGAAACGTCTCCGACCATCCATCACCCACAACCACCGTATCCATATGACAGATCATCACCAGCGCAGGCCCTTCACAAATTCCCGGAATCCGCGCCATCACATTAAACCGCCCCGGAAGCACCTCCTCACGAACAGTCTCGATCCCCCTGCAGGCAAACCAGTCACAGACAAACCCGGCAATATCCCCCTCAAACACCCCCGGATCCGTACTCTCAATCCCCACCAGCACCCGCGTCAAACTCACCGCATCACAAACCCCCAGAGCCTCCTCACGCCCCAAAGCCAAAACATCCATATCACAATCCAACACAATAACCTCCCCCTATATTTGATTTATACAGTCCACACAAGAAATCCACACCTCCCAACACCAACGCCCCCGCCAACCAACGCCCTTTCCCCCATCCATCAGCCGCCCGGACATCGCCGCCGCGACGGGGATTCCCCCGCGTTAGACAACCAAGGGCCGGGAACTCCACAACTCCTGAAGCGGACATTCCCAGTCCGCGTAAGGAGTTCGTGGAGTCCCCGGCCCGTCGCTTTCGCCAAAAATCCCCTCCGCCGGCACAGTCCCCCGGCTGATGAGATTCCCTGACTATTTATTACTCAAATATTCATGTATACTTTTAGCCCCTGTTTTCCCGGCTTCCATTGCCAGAATTACAGTTGCTGCGCCGGTTACGGCATCGCCGCCGGCAAATACGCCTTCACGGCTGGTCTGTCCCTTGTCATCTGCTGTAATGCATTTCCATTTGTTGGTTTCCAGACCTTCTGTTGTGCTGGAAATCAGCGGATTGGGTGATGTACCCAGAGACATGATCACGGTATCGGCTTCAATTTCAAAATCGGAGCCGGGAACCTCCACCGGACGTCTTCTGCCGGAAGCATCGGGCTCGCCCAGTTCCATTTTACGGACAACAACACCTTTAACCCAGCCGTTCTCATCGGTGAGGATCTCCACCGGATTGGTCAGCAGGTCAAAGATAATGCCTTCTTCCTTTGCATGATGTACTTCTTCCACACGGGCGGGCAGTTCCGCTTCGCTTCTGCGGTATACAATATGTGTTTCGGCGCCGAGGCGGAGTGCGGTTCTTGCCGCATCCATAGCCACATTGCCGCCGCCTACCACAACAACCTTCTTTCCCCTGGAAATCGGTGTATCGTAATCATCACGGAATGCTTTCATCAGGTTGTTTCTTGTCAGGAATTCATTGGCGGAAAATACGCCGTTGGCATTTTCACCGGGGATTCCCATGAATTTGGGCAGGCCGGCACCGGAACCGATAAAAACTGCCTGAAAACCTTCCTGATCCATCAGTTCATCAATGGTAACCGATTTGCCGATGATGACGTTGGTCTCGATTTTTACGCCCAGTTTGCGCACATTTTCGATTTCTGTTTTTACAACGGTCTGTTTCGGCAGACGGAATTCGGGAATACCGTAGGTCAGTACGCCGCCGGGTTCATGAAGGGCTTCAAAGATTGTAACTTCATACCCCAGTTTTGCCAGATCTCCTGCACAGGTCAGACCTGCAGGGCCGGCACCGATGACTGCTACCTTTTTGCCGTTGGTCTTTTCAGGGGCTGCGGGGACAAATCCATTTTCTCTGGACCAGTCCGCTACGAAGCGCTCCAGCTTGCCGATGGAAATCGGCTCCCCTTTCTTACCTCGGATACATTTGCCTTCACACTGGCTTTCCTGAGGACATACACGGCCGCAGACTGCAGGCAGTGCGGAAGACTGCGCAATAATCTCTGCTGCTTCCTTAAAATTGCCTTTTTCCACTTCTCCGATAAATGCGGGGATATTGATGGAAACAGGGCATCCTGTCATACACTGTGCATTCTTTTTGCACTTAATGCAGCGGGCTGCTTCCTCCATGGCTTCTTCCTGATTATAACCCAGGCAGACCTCATCAAAGTTGGTCGCTCTTACCTTTGGATCCTGCTCTCTGACGGGAACTTTCTTCAATACATCTTTTGCCATTATTCGTCACCTCCGCAATGTCCGCATCCGCCATGATGAGTCGCGCCTTCCTGAGCCTTCAGCATGGCACGTCCCTCCTGTGTTTTATACATCTGCTGACGTTTCATGGCTTCGTCAAAGTTCACCAGATGACCGTCAAATTCCGGTCCGTCCACGCAGGCAAATTTCACTTCATCACCCACAGTCAGACGGCAGGCACCGCACATGCCCGTACCATCCACCATAATGGGATTCATACTGACAATAGTGGGAATGCCCAGCTTCTTTGTCAGAAGACTGGTAAATTTCATCATAATCACCGGACCGATGGCAACGCACACGTCGTAATGATTTTTCTGCTCTCTTACCAGATCTTCCACAACAGCGGTAACCATGCCGTGTGCGCCATAGGAACCGTCATCTGTGGTAATATACAGATTGCCGGCCACCTCGCGCATCTCTTTCTCCAGGATCAGCAGGTCTTTTGTTTTGGATCCCATAACCACATCCACATCGATGCCGTGTTCTTTCATCCATTTTACCTGCGGATAGACGGGAGCCGCACCAACGCCGCCTGCCACAAACAGATATTTCTTCTTCGCCAGTTCCTCCGGATCTTCTGAAACAAAGTCAGAAGGATTGCCCAGCGGGCCTACAAAATCCTGGAATACATCACCTGCCTGCAGGGCAGCCATTCTCAGGGTAGAAGCGCCTACGATCTGGAAAACAATGGTAACCGTACCCTTTTCCCGATCGTAATCGCAGATCGTCAGCGGGATTCTCTCTCCCACTTCATCGATCTTAACAATTACAAATTCTCCCGGCTGGCAGGCTTTCGCTACCCGGGGAGCTTCCACTTCCATCAGGTAGATTTTCTCTGCCAGACATTCTGCTTTTAATATTCTGTACATGTCTGCCTCCTGTTATCTACTATCTGCAATCCTCATACGTGCCTCTGGGAATATACTGACCAAGACCTGTTTTTACCACCTGATGATCATCCACTGCCAGTTCACCCCGCAGGTAAACCTGCTCAATGCGGCCCGTCACCTCTTTTCCTTCAAAGGGCGCATAGTCCACATTGGTGATCTGGTCTTCTGCTGTAATGATATCCTCTGCCGACGGATCGATCACGACGATATCCGCATCACTGCCGGGGGCAAGCACCCCTTTCCGGGGATACAGACCGTAAAGTCTGGCCGGATTCTCCGACAGAAGCCTGCACATCTTTCCTTCATCGATGCGGCCTGCCGCCACACCTTCCGAATACATCAGAATGCCCCGTGTCTCCACACCGGGCATGCCGCCGGGAATCTTTGTGAAATCATCCTTTCCCAGCTCCTTCTGTTCCAGTGTGAAGCTGCAGTGATCCGTAGAAACCGTCTGAATCTCTCCATCCTTCAGAGCCTGCCACAGCCTTGCTTCATCCGACGGTTTTCTCAGAGGCGGTGCACATACGTAGCGCGCCCCTTCAAATCCCGGCAAACGATACAGACTGTCGTCCATCAGAAGGTACTGAGGACAGGTTTCGGCATATACCTCCTGGCCTCTTTCTCTGGCCTCTTCAATGACCTTCAGACCCTCTTCACAGGTAAGATGAACCACAACCACAGGAGCCTCTGCAATCTCCGCCAGCCTGAGCAGCCGGTTAATTGCCTCTGCTTCCGCGGCGGCCGGTCTGGTTGCCGGATGGCTGGCCACACCTGTTTCACCTCTTTGTCCGGCTTCCTCCTGCAAAGCAGCGATCATACCGCTGTTTTCACAATGTACACCGGTAATACCGTGAACCTCCTTCAGACGCTTCAGAATCTGAAAAATCGTTTTATCATCCACCTGCGTATCATAGGTCATATATAATTTGAAAGAAGTTACACCTGCTGCGATCATATCGTCGATTTCTCTGCTCAGCTCCTCATTCCATTCGGTGATGGACATGTGAAATCCATAGTCACAGGAAGCTTTTCCATCTGCCTTTTTATGCCAGTTGGAAAGCCCCTCCCTCATGGTTTCTCCGGGATACTGCGTACCGAAATCGATCACAGTTGTCGTACCTCCGCGGATTGCTGCTTTGGTACCGGTCTCAAAATCATCTGCCGTTACAGTGCCCGCAACGTGCAGATCGAAGTGTGTGTGTGCATCAATAAATCCGGGAAACAGAAGCTTTCCATCCACCGGTACTACCCGGGCACCGTCGGCCTCCAGTCCTGTCCCCACTTCAAGGATTTTTCCATTCTCTATAAGAATATCCTCAGAGCGGCATCCGTCGCCGGATACCACTCTGCCGCCGCGCAACAGAGTTTTCATGTTTTATGCCTCTTTTATCAGTTTTTTTCTGCTTTCTTTCGGGAATAAGGGGTATTCTCCAGAGGCAGACTGGTACGGAAATCGCCGTCATAACGATAGTACGCATTCTGTACCGCCGGTGCTGTGGGGATAGAGGTGATCTCTCCCACACCGATCGCACCGTAAGCCACGTCAATACCCGGCTTTTCAATGATAATCGACTCTACCTCCGGTGTTTTGTCAGCCCGGAACAGACCCAGCGTGCCGTATTTTGACATGGGTCTGCAGTTCTCCAGCTTATACTCTTCTGTCAGAGCATAGCCCAGAGACATGACAACACCTCCTTCAATCTGGCCTTCCACATTGCGTGGATTCATGGCTTTGCCCACATCATGGGCTGCCACAACCTTTTCCAGATTGCCTTTTTTATCCAGAATCACTACCTGTGTTGCATAACCGTAAGCCACATGTGAAACCGGATTGGGTACGTCTGCTCCCATCTTATCGGTTTTTGCCAGATATTCTCCGAAGAATTCCTCTCCCTCCAGATCAGCAAGTGTCAGGCCGGAATCCAGTTTTTTCCTGATCTTCTCCGCCGCCTGTTTCGTAGCCTCACCGGTTACCAGTGTCTGTCTGGATCCGGAGGTGGTGCCAGAATCGGGTGCCAGGGAGGTATTGGGCTGGTGGAATACCACCTGATCCAGCGTCAGGCCGGTCACCTGACAGATTCCCTGGATCAGAATCGTGCCCATGCCCTGTCCGATACAGGATGCTCCTGTATGGATATGCAGTTTGCCGTCCCGCACCACAAGACGGCAGCGCCCGAAGTCGGGAAGGCCAACGCCCACACCGGCATTCTTCATGGCACAGCCGATACCGGCATAGGGACTGCTTTCAAATGCATCTTTCACAGCCAGCAGCGTTTCCGCAAGCCCTGTGGACGGGTCGGCGATCTGGCCGTTGGGCAGTACCTGACCGGGACGGATAGCATTGCGGTAACGGATCTCCCAAGGAGAAATACCCACCATCTCCGCCAGCAGGTTCAGGTTGCACTCCGTAGCAAAACAGGTCTGGGTAACACCAAAGCCGCGGAATGCGCCTGCAGGCGGGTTGTTGGTATATACGGCAGTACCGTCAATATCGATCACCTGATAATTGTAGGGACCTGCCGCATGGGTACATGCACGCTGCAGTACAGGGCCGCCCAGAGATGCGTAAGCTCCCGTGTCTGCAACTGCCACACACTTCATAGCTGTCAGGCAGCCGTTTTCATCGCACGCCATCGTCATATCAATGCTGAACGGATGGCGTTTGGGGTGGATGATAATACTTTCCTGACGGGTCAGCTTACATTTTACCACACGTTTGGTCAGATATGCAACCAGAGCCGCATGATGCTGTACCGTTACATCCTCTTTTCCGCCAAAACCACCTCCGACCAGCTTGTTTTCCACAATGACCTTCTCCGTGGGAAGTCCCAGAAGAAGGGCTGTCTCGTGGCGGGTATCGTAGGTACCCTGATCCGTGGAGTAGATAAATACGCCGTCATCAAAAGGCATGGCCACCGCGCATTCCGGCTCCAGGAAAGCATGTTCTGTCCATGGTGTTTCGTAATGTCTTGTCACTTTATATTTTGACTGGGCGATCACCTTTTCCGCATTGCCGCGGATCAGATGCTCGTGGCTCAGGATATTGCCGCCCGCATGAAGTTCGGGAGCTCCCACAGCCAGAGAATCCTCCGGGCAGGTCATGGGCGTCAGCACCTCATAATCCACCTTAACCAGCTTTTTCGCTTTTTCCAGAATCTCCGGTGTTTCAGCTGCCACCAGCGCAATAGCATCGCCCAGATAGCGGGTACATTCTCCCACGGGAATCATGGCATCCCAGTCCTGCTTCAGATGGCCCACCTTGACGGAACCGGGGATATCAGCCGCTGTCAGAACGCAGACAACGCCCTCCAGCGCTTTTGCTTCTTCCGTATGGATCGCCAGTACCCGGGCCCGGGGATACTCCGCCCGGACCGCACTGGCGTGGATCATGCCCGGCAGTTCCACATCATCGCAGTATTCCCCTGTTCCCAGCACCTTTCCTTCCACATCGATACGGTGCATATTGTGACCTACATAGGTTTTGTTGCCCGGATCAGCCGGATCAATGCCTTCCCTCAGAAGCTTTGCCGCCAGTAAAATACCGTCAATAATCTTCTTGTATCCGGTACAGCGGCAGATGTTGTTGCGGATGGCATAGGCAGCCTCCAGTCTGGTGGGATTGGGATTTTCATCGATCAGTGCTTTTCCGCACATGACCATCCCCGGGATGCAGAAGCCGCACTGCACGGCTCCTGCTTCTCCGAAAGCATATACAAAAACGTCTTTTTCCCGCTGGCTCATGCCCTCTACGGTAACAATGTGTTTATTTTCCAGTTTTTTGATCTTACGGGCACAGGCCTTGACTGCCCTGCCGTCAACCAGAACGGTACACGTTCCGCAGGCACCTTCACTGCATCCGTCCTTAACCGATTTCAGATGAAAATCGTTGCGGAGCACATCGATCAGCTTCCGCTCGGGATCCAGTTCAACCTGCGTTCCGTTGATCCAGAGTTTACATAAAGGTTCCATAAGCATCACTCCTCAAACAGTTCCTACAGAAGGTAGCTGTAGTCCCTGATAACCGTATCCATCAGATCACACAGACCGAAAGGAATCTGAGATTTTTCTCCCATCCTGTAATCCATCACCTGTGTGCCGAGACGTACTTTGCATACACCGGCTTCTCTGTCGAGAACGGTAAATCCGTTGTTTTTGCTGTTTGTCATATCTGCTTCACAGGCAAATAAGGTAAATTTATCAAGGTAAGGTGCGCTTGCGTAAGGGCAGAAGCTCTTGCAGTTGCCGCATTCGTTGCACATCTTATCCACATGGATGATCTGGTGCATGGAAGCGCCGGGTACTTTGATGGATACGTTGGCACGGTTCGGACATACTTCCACACAGTTTTCACATACTACGGAGCAGTCCAGACAGCGTCCGCTTTCAGTCTGACCATCTGCTTCTTTCAGAAGCGCTTTCTTTGCATAAATTGCTTCCTCGGAAATCTCAGCTTCCGTATCGGTTACCAGTGCTTTGCCCACGATTGCAGCTGCAGCGATCTGCGCATCACGGATGCCTTCCACAACCGTCGCAGGACCGTATACGCCGTCACCTGCCACATAAACACCGGGTACGGAGGTTTCCAGCGTATCTCTTCTCACAAGAGCGCGTCCTCTTTCATCCAGTTCGATGCCGTTTGCACGGTAGAATGCGCCGGGTACTTTTTCACCGACCGCTGCAATTACCGTATCGGCAGGTACTGTGGTGGTTTCACCCGTGGAAACAACGCCTCTTCTGCCGGAAGCATCTGCTTCGCCCAGAGCCATCTTTTCACAGACAAGCACACCATTTTCCAGCTTCACGGGAGCCAGCAGTTCCGCAAATTCCACGCCGTCTTCCAGTGCCATCTCCAGTTCTTCCGCATCAGCAGGCATATAACGTTTCGTTCTTCTGTAAACCAGAGAAACCTTTTCCACGCCCTTTGTGCGTTTTGCAGCTCTGGCTGTATCCATGGCCGTATTGCCGCCGCCGATTACAACCACATTCTTTCCAAGATCCACATTGCCGTCCTTTGCCTTGAACTCAGCCAGGAAATCCAGTGCATTCACTGCTTCTCCGGCTTCCAGCTTCAGCACGCCGGGTTCGCTGGCTCCGACTGCCAGAACAACTGCATCGTAAACATTCTTCAGATGGGCAACAGATTCGATTTTTGTACCGGTTACCACATTGACGCCCAGTGCATCAAGGATTGCCGCATCCTTGTCGATGGCGCTTTCCGGAATACGGAATCCCGGAATTACACGGCGTACAACACCGCCCAGCTTTTCATCCTGTTCAAACAGAGTCACCTGCACGCCTGCTCTCGCCAGGAAATAAGCTGCAGCCATACCTGCAGGGCCGCCGCCTACAACAGCTGCCTTTTTACCGGTCAGTTCCGGTTTCTGAAGTTCTGCCATCACCGCATCATAGCCGCCTTCTGCAGCAATCAGCTTCGTGCCGCGGATATTAACAGGCGCTTCGTAGAAGTTTCTGGTACATTTGCTCATGCAGTTGTGTGCGCAGATGGTACCGGTAATGAAAGGCAGAGGATTCTTCTCAAGAATCACCTTCAGTGCTTCCTTCATCTTTCCTTCGCCTGCCAGCTGTACATAGCTGGTAATATCCTGATGGATGGGGCATCCTTCCTTACAGGGAGCCACAAAGCAGTTCAGCAGCGGAACGGGCTCTTTCATCTTTCTGGACGGCAGCGGTTTCACGGGTTTTACGTGATGTTTATCCTTTTTGGCAGCCTCGATCATAGCCTCCACACCTGCCACATTCACACCTTCAAAAGGCTTCGGCTCTTTTGCAGCAAAGATTTCGCCGATCTGGGTCAATCTCTGATATCCGCCGGGTTTTAACATGGTGGTTGCCATGGTAATGGGCCAGATACCATTGTCGGCAATCTTTTCAATATTGAAATAATCAGCACCGCCGGAATAGGAAATTCTCAGTTTACCGTCAAAATCAGCAGACAGCTTCTTTGCTACGGACAGAGACAGAGCATACAGAGACTTACCGGACATATACATCTCTTCGCTGGGCAGCTCGCCTGCTTTTACATCAACAGGGAAGGTGTTGGTGATCTTTACGCCGAACTCCAGATTCTTTTCATCAGCCAACGCCTGAAGACGTTTCAGCATGGGAACCGCATCTTCATACTGCAGATCATCTTTAAAATGGAAATCACCGAATGCCACATAGTCATAACCCATTTCATCCATGGTCTTTCTTGCATATTCGTAGCCCAGAAGGGTCGGATTGCATTTGATAAAGGTATGTACATGCTTTTCTGTCAGCAGGTAGGAAGCGATGCGCTCGATCTCCTGAGGCGGGCAGCCATGCAGTGTGGAAAGCGTTGCGCTGTTGCATACAGCGGCAGGAATTGCTTCCACATCTTCTGCCGTAAAGTTCTCGAAACGGTCCGTATTATCCAGCAGCCACTGTCTGCACTCCCGGAAAATGGGTGTGGCGGATGCATCCTTCAAGCCTTCGATAAAGCGGTCGATCTTCTCTGCTTTAATGCCTTCCAGATCATAACCCACGCTCATATTGAACTGGAAACCGTCCATGGCGCCCAGTCCCCATTCCTTTGCCATGAATTTCAGGGCAAACCATGCTTTAACGTATTCATCAAATGCCTGAGGCACATATAATTCGGTAGACCATTCACAGTTATAACATTCATCATCCGCCAGAATACAGGGCTTGCTGACCGGCAGATCCTCGCCGTCCAGAATCTGTACCGTCTTCAGTTCAAAGAAACGGCTGCCGGCATAATAGGCAGCGATAATATTCTGTGCCAGCTGTGTATGGGGACCTGCAGCGGGGCCGAAAGGTGTCTCCAGCTTACGTCCGAAAATAGTATAATATTTGTCAGGATCTGCCTTGAAAGGTTTCTTCAAACCGAAAACAGTACCTTTTTTATGTTCTTCCAGAATCCAGTTCATCAATTCCCCAAAAGGGATGGGTGTCATAATATCACTCATGTCATTAACCTCCGTTATATTTATAAACGTTATATACTTCAAATATTTTTCTGTTTATCCGTTAATGGAAGCCCACAGCTTCACTGCTTCTTCTCTTACATCCGCCATGGCCTTTTCTTCGTCGATACCGGTCAGTATGCGGTCCTTCATCAGCACTTTGCCGTTGCAGATGGTGGTTACCACGCTGCGTCCCGTCATACCGAACAGAATATGGCCGTTGATATTGGTTTCATTCATAGGTGTTCGGGGAATATAATCGGTTACGATCACATCAGCTGCCGCACCCGGCTTCAGCACACCCAGTTCCTTCTTAAAATAACGGTTTGCAATCTTTGCATTTCCTTCAAATAACATCTGCGGAACCTCGCCCCATGCCGCATTGGCATCGCAGAGATGATGCTTGTGCAGAACATTTGCCACCTTGTAGGATTCCAGAATATCATGGGTATAACCATCTGTTCCGAGGCCGGTCAGCACGCCCTGATGCACGATTTCCATGGTAGGAGGACATCCGCAGGCATTGCCCATATTGGATTCAGGATTGTGAACCACCATGGTATCCGTCTCCTTCAAAAGCTCCATTTCATGTTTATTTACGTAAATGCAGTGTGCGGTAATGGTCTTTTCACCCAGCACATTGCAGTCCATCAGACGGTCCAGAATCCGCTTACCGTAATGTTTCAGGCAGTGATGCAGATCTTCAATTCCTTCTGCCACATGAATATGGTATCCCACTTCAGCAGGTTTACTTGCTGCGCACAGTTCCATGGTCTCATCGGAAATGGTAAATGACGCATGCATCCCCATCATACCGGCAATCATATCGGAATCATCAGCCAGTGCCTTCTTAATAAAACGCTCATTCTCATGAACAGATGCTCTTGCTTTTTCCTTCCCGTCCCGATCAGATACTTCGTAGCACAGACAGGTTCTTACGCCCAGTTCTCCGGCTGCTTCTTCAATAGCATCAAGGCTGCCGTCGATGGAACCAAAGCTGGCATGATGATCAAATACGGTCGTTACGCCGTTTTTAATTGCATCAATATAAGTGGTCATTGCGCACTGCTTTGTCTGTTCCAGAGTCAGATGACGGTCGATATTCCACCACATACCGTCCAGAATATCCAGAAAACCGTTGGGATTGTATCCGTTGATGCTCAGTCCGCGGGCCATGGCACTGTAAATATGCTCATGTGCATTAATGAAAGCGGGCATGATCACGCCGCCTTTTGCATCGATAAACTCAGCATCCGGATATTTCTTCTTCATATCTTCATAAGAACCAACTTCCTTAACCTGAGTGCCGTCCAGCACTACCGCTCCGTTTTCATAAAAAGGGTGCTCTGCATCCCGTGTCACCAGACGTCCGTTGCCAACCAGCTTCATATATATACCTCTCTTTCTGTAATAGATCCGACCCTCATGCAATCAGATCCGCTGTTTTTACAAAATAACTGCTGTCCTTTTTCAAATCCGGGGTGCTAAAAAATTTTTAGTTTATCAAATCAGCATATATTCATTGTAAAAACCCGTTTTTTATTTGTTACAATCTTTTTTTGGAAATTTTTCAGCTATTCGACTATATACAATTGCCGATTATTCCGTGTTTTTGCACAATCATCCTGTTTGTATCCCCATAATACCATTGTTTTTTTACAAATGCAAGCCCAAAAACATATTTTTTTAGTTTTGCTAAATTTTTTTCAGAAAATGCTTGCAAAATTATTTTTTTGTGGTATTATGGACTCAGAAATCAAAAAACAAAAAAACTTTTAGATACGCAATCGCAAGGAGGATGCTATGAGCGATATGATCAAATGGGCAGTCAACAACATGCCCAAAACAGACGACAGTCAGTTAAAGGTTATGGCTCTTGATGAAGTAAAGAAGGCACGTGCTTTCCATCAGAGTTTTCCGCAGTACAGTGTAACGCCTTTAACGAAACTTGAGAAAATGGCCGATTATCTGGGCATCAAAGAATTATACATTAAAGATGAATCCTACCGTTTCGGCCTGAATGCTTTCAAAGTGCTGGGCGGTTCCTTCGCCATGGCACGCTACATTGCCAAGCAGACCGGCAAAGATGTTTCCGAGCTGCCCTACAACGTCCTGACTTCCGATGCATTAAGAGAAGAGTTCGGACAGGCTACTTTCTTTACTGCAACCGACGGCAACCACGGCCGCGGCGTTGCATGGGCTGCCAACCGCCTGAAACAGAAAGCAGTCGTATACATGCCCAAGGGTTCCACAGAAACCCGTCTGAAAAACATTCAGGCAGAAGGCGCAACGGCTACCATCGAGGAAGTCAACTATGACGAATGTGTACGTATGGCCGCTGCAGCCGCCGAAAAGACACCCAACGGCGTAGTCGTGCAGGATACAGCATGGAAGGGATACGAAGAAATCCCCGCCTGGATCATGCAGGGCTACGGAACCATGGCAATGGAAGCCAACGAACAGCTGGAAGAAGCCGGATGCGGTCGTCCTACTCACGTATTTGTACAGGCAGGTGTGGGTTCTCTGGCAGGTGCCGTACAGGGCTATTTCGCCAACCGTTATCCCGAAAATCCGCCCACAGTTGTTGTCGTAGAAGCCGATGTGGCTGCATGTCTTTACAAAGGAGCTGCACTGGGAACCGGTGAAGAAGCCATCGTAGACGGCGATATGCAGACTATCATGGCAGGACTTGCCTGCGGCGAGCCCAACACTATTTCATGGGATATCTTAAAGAACCACGTAAGCGTATTCGTTGCTGCTCCCGACTGGGTTGCTGCAAGAGGCATGAGAATGCTGGCCGCTCCCATCAAGGGTGACCCGGCAATCTGCTCCGGCGAATCAGGAGCAGCTTCCTTCGCAGCACTGGCAGCCATCATGACACTGCCCGAATACAAAGAGCTGAAAGAAGCCATCGGACTGGATGAGAATTCAAAGGTACTCTGCTTCTCCACCGAAGGCGACACCGACCCCGAACGTTACAAAAACATCGTATGGGAAGGCAAAGAAAGATAAAACGGATATGCCCGTTTGGCGGACATCCGCAGTACTCTGCTGAATCATCAGAGCGAAACATTCAATACTTTATATAATACATATTATCATTTTAATCATTTTCAGGAGGAGAAACTAATGGATTTTGCAAAAATCAAAGAAGCTGCTCAGAATTACAGTGCAGATATGAATCAGTTTTTACGCGACATCGTCCGCAATCCCGGCGAAAGCTGCGACGAAAAGAAACATGTTGAAACAATCGCTGCAAAAATGCGCGAACTGAACTTCGATCAGGTTGAGATCGATCCCATGGGCAATGTTATGGGATTCATGGGAACCGGCGACAAGATCATCAGCTTCGATGCCCACATCGACACCGTTGGTATCGGCAACATCGAAAACTGGAAATTCGATCCCTACGAAGGCTATGAAAATGAAACCGAAATCGGCGGACGCGGCGTTTCCGATCAGTGCGGCGGCCTTGTATCCGGTGTTTACGGTGCAAGAATCATGAAAGACCTGGGGCTGATCCCCGAAGGCTACAAGATCATGGTAGTAGGTACTGTTCAGGAAGAAGACTGCGACGGTCTGTGCTGGCAGTACATCATCAATGAAGACAAGATCCGCCCCGAATTCGTTGTATCCACAGAGCCCACCGACGGCGGTATCTACCGTGGACAGAGAGGACGTATGGAGATCCGTGTTGACGTAAAGGGTGTTTCCTGCCACGGTTCCGCTCCCGAACGCGGTGACAACGCAATCTACAAAATGGCCGACATCCTGCAGGATATCCGTTCCCTGAACGAAAACGATGCAGAAGACGGCACCGAAATCAAGGGTCTTGTTAAAATGCTGGATCCCAAATACAACAAGGACTATGAAGAAGCCCGCTTCCTGGGCCGCGGTACTGTTACCGTTTCCCAGATCTTCTATACATCACCCAGCCGCTGTGCAGTTGCCGACTCCTGTGCAATTTCTCTTGACCGCCGTATGACATTCGGCGAAACATGGGAAAGCTGCCTGGATGAAATCCGTGCACTGCCCAGCGTCAAAAAATACGGCGACGACGTTGTCGTATCCATGTACGATTATGACCGTCCCTCCTACACCGGATGCGTATATCCCATCGAATGCTACTTCCCTACATGGGCAATTCCGAAAGATCACGCAGTAACAAAGGCCATGGAAGAAGCTTACAACGGTCTGTACGGCGACAAACGTATCGGCGCAGAAGAAACTCTGGAAATGAGACAGGCACGTCCGTTAACTGACAAGTGGACGTTCTCCACCAACGGCGTATCCATCATGGGACGCAACGGCATCCCCTGCATCGGCTTCGGTCCCGGCGCAGAGGCTCAGGCTCACGCTCCCAACGAAAAGACCTGGAAGCAGGATCTGGTTACCTGTGCAGCAGTTTACGCTGCACTGCCCACTTGCTACTGCAAATAGTGAGCAGCCGGATGCATACAGTACCATTGGTACTGAATTGATCTAAAACTTATTATCAGTTTTCCCACAACCATTTTTCCAGCCCGGACCGGAAAATCACATACCACATCACCACCATCACTGATTTTCCGGTAAAGGGTCGGAATCTCCGGAACATCACGCCGGAGTAAAACAACAGAATTATTTAACAAAAAATTCATATCAGCCTCAGGAAAGGACAGGTAACCATTTTATGGAAACATTACAGAAATATATCGACAAATTAAATTCATTAAACTTCAAGGAAATGTACAACAACGACTTTTTCCTTACATGGGAAAAAACCGACGATGAACTGGAAGCAGTATGGACTGTTGCAGACGCACTGCGCTACATGAGAGAAAACAACATCTCCACAAAAGTATTTGAAAGCGGTCTGGGCATCTCCCTGTTCCGTGACAATTCCACACGTACCCGTTTCTCCTTTGCTTCCGCCTGCAACCTGCTGGGTCTGGAAGTTCAGGATCTGGACGAAGGCAAATCTCAGGTTGCTCACGGTGAAACCGTTCGTGAAACAGCCAACATGATCTCTTTCATGGCTGACGTAATCGGTATCCGTGACGATATGTACATCGGCAAGGGCAATGCTTACATGCACGAAGTAGCTGAAGCAGTTGAACAGGGCCACAAGGACGGCATTCTGGAGCAGAGACCTACTCTGGTGAACCTGCAGTGCGACATTGACCATCCCACACAGTGTATGGCAGATATGCTGCACATCATCCACGAATTCGGCGGCGTTGAAAATCTGAAAGGCAAAAAACTGGCCATGACATGGGCTTACTCTCCTTCCTACGGCAAACCTCTGTCCGTTCCTCAGGGCGTAATCGGTCTGATGACACGTATGGGTATGGAAGTGGTACTTGCTCATCCCGAAGGATACGAAGTAATGCCTGAAGTAGAAGAAGTAGCTAAGAAAAATGCAGAAGCAAGCGGCGGTTCCTTCCGCAGAACAAATGACATGGCAGACGCGTTCAAGGATGCCGATATCGTATATCCCAAGAGCTGGGCTCCTTTCGCAGCAATGGAAAAGAGAACCAAACTGTACGGCGAAGGCGATACAGAAGGTATCAAAGCTCTGGAAAAAGAACTGCTGGCTCAGAACGCAGAACACAAAGACTGGGCATGTACAGAAGAACTCATGTCTACTACCAAAGACGGCAAAGCCCTGTACCTGCACTGTCTGCCTGCTGACATCACCGGCGTAAGCTGCAAAGAAGGTGAAGTAGACGCATCCGTATTTGACCGTTACCGTACACCTCTGTACAAAGAAGCAAGCTACAAGCCTTACGTAATCGCAGCAATGATCCTGCTGTCCAAATTCGAGGATCCCGCAGCACTGTTAAAGAAACTGGAAGAAAAAGGAACACCCAGAATTTTTGAATAGGGTATGAAATATAGTTTTGGCTTTTGGGGGAGCGGGGGAGTGTGAGGCTCCATGAAAGGGGTTTCCTGCACGGGGACTCGCTCTCGCTCGGGTGAAAACGCAGCGGTACTACGCTTTTTCGGCGCTGCCGCTTGAAAAAGCTAGTGCCGGCGTTTTCAACGGTCCCCTAAGCAGGATACCCCTTTCATTCCGCCGCCCGGGTTCTTGCCGGCTCCTATCAAAAGGGCAAAACTGTATGGGGGTGGCACATGCAGGGGCTTCGCCCCTTGTGTGCCTGGATTGCGGCCGTTTTTTGTTTTATCTATTTTTACTGCTTTTCAAATATTTCTAAAAATCAGGGGCATCTGTTCTGATGTCTGTCTCTCATATACAGCTCAGTACTTTATTTTCCGGAGAATAAAGAAACCTTTGCGGCTGAATTACAGAGATATCCTGCTTAGGGGACCGTTGCCAAACGCCGGCACTTGGCGACTGCGGCACCCGTATGGGTGTTGCAGGAGTCTAGTACCGCTGCGTTTGTCATCGAGCGAGAGCGCGTCCCCGTGCGGAATATCTCTGTAATGAAGCCTCATATTCTCTGGTCTGACAAAAGTCTGAGCTGTTATTTTTTTCATCTTGCCGGGGAGTTGGGTTTTTAGTATAATGTGGAGGAATTTTGTTTTATGGAAAAGAAGAAGAGAATCGTGATTGCTCTTGGGGGCAATGCTTTGGGGAATACGCTTCCGGAACAGATGCAGGCTGTTAAGATTACGGCTCGTGCGATCGTGGATCTGATTCAGGAGGGTTGTGAAGTTGTTGTTGCACATGGCAATGGGCCGCAGGTTGGTATGATCAATAATGCCATGGCTGCGCTGTCCCGTGAAAATCCCAATCAGCCCAATACGCCTTTATCTGTTTGTGTTGCCATGAGTCAGGCCTACATCGGCTACGATCTGCAGAACGCACTGCGTGAGGAGCTTTACAACCGGGGTATTTTTGATATGCCTGTTGCTACCATGATCACACAGATCCGTGTTGATCCCGAAGATCCTGCGTTCCAGTCTCCGTCCAAGCCCATCGGCCATTTTATGACAGCTGAACAGGCAAAGGAGGCAGAGGAAAAATACGGTTATGTTATGAAGGAAGATGCAGGACGCGGTTACCGTCGTGTGGTTGCTTCACCGAAGCCTGTGGAGATCATCGAAATCGGCGCGATCCGCTCTCTCGTTGAGTCCGGCCAGCTGGTCATTGCCTGCGGCGGCGGCGGTATTCCCGTTACGCTTCAGGGAAACCATCTGAAGGGTGCTTCTGCTGTTATTGATAAGGATTTTGTCAGCAACCTTCTGGCACAGGAACTGGATGCCGATTTCCTTATTATTCTGACAGCAGTAGAAAAAGTTGCCGTCAACTTCGGAAAACCCGATGAAAAATGGATCGATGACATGAACTGTGACAAAGCCAGACAGTACATAAGCGAAGGTCATTTCGCCCCCGGCTCCATGCTTCCCAAGGTAGAAGCTGCCGTAGCATTTGCCGAATCCGGAGAAAACCGTACTTCCCTTATCACACTTCTCGAAAAAGCCAAAGACGGCATTTTAGGCAAAACCGGAACAAGGATTCATCAGGCATAAACAAGGAGGTACCGGATTATGGCCAAAGAAAAAAAATATGCTTCCATATTTGAGCTGGACGGCGTGCCGAAATTCTCGCAGGCGCTTCCGCTGGCAGTTCAGCATCTGGTAGCAATGATCGTGGGATGCGTTACTCCCGCCATTATCGTAGCAGGCGCAGCAGGCATCGAAGGACAGGACAGAGTCATTCTGATCCAGGCTTCTCTGGTGTTCTCTGCCTTATCAACTTTACTGCAGTTATTTACCATCGGCTTCAAAGATATCCGTCTGGGTGCCAAACTGCCTGTTATCATGGGTGTAAGCTTTGCCTACGTTCCCAGTATGCAGGCCATTGCCGAGGATTTTGGCATCGCCACCATCCTCGGTGCACAGATCATCGGCGGTATCGTAGCATTTATCGTCGGTCTGTCCATCAACCAGATTCGTAAATTCTTCCCGCCTCTGATTGCAGGTACCGTTGTATTTACTATCGGTCTTTCCCTGTATCCCACCGCCATCAATTATATGGCCGGCGGCGCTTCCAGCGCAAATTACGGTTCCTGGCAGAACTGGACGGTAGCCCTGTTTACACTGGCTGTTGTAACCGCGCTGAACCATTTTACAAAAGGCTTTGCAAAGCTTGCTTCCATCCTGATCGGTATGGTTGCCGGATATATCATGTCCATGTGCTTCGGCATGGTCAGTTTCGACAGCGTTGCAGCCGCTTCCTGGTTCCAGCTGCCCAGATTCATGCACTTCGGCGTACATTTTGAAGTTTCCTCCTGTATTGCACTGGCAATCCTTTTTGCCATCAATGCGATTCAGGCAATCGGCGATTTTTCAGCTACCACCACAGGCGGCATGGACCGTCTGCCTACCAATAAGGAATTAAAAGGCGCCATCACCGGATACGGTATCTGCAACATTGTCAGTGCATTTTTCGGATGTCTGCCCACTGCTACCTACAGCCAGAACGTAGGCATCGTATCAACTACCAAGGTCATCAATCGCTGCGTTCTCGGTCTGACTGCTGTATTTATGCTTCTGGCAGGCCTGATTCCGAAGTTCTCAGCACTGCTGACCACCATTCCCCAGTGCGTACTGGGCGGTGCAACCGTAACCGTATTCGCATCCATCGCCATGACCGGTATCAAACTGGTTATGACAGAAGATATGAACTACCGCAACACCTCCATCGTAGGACTCGCTGCCGCACTGGGCATGGGCGTCTGCCAGGCATCTGCCTCCCTCGCAGCCTTCCCTGCATGGGTAACAACCATTTTCGGCAAATCCCCTGTGGTTGTGGCCACTATTGTAGCTGTTGCACTGAATATTATACTTCTCAAGACAAAAGAAGTACCTGTAGATGATGCAAAATAATCATTAATGTGATATACTGATACTGTTTTTAATCGATTTATAACACAATACAGTGCCTGGCAGCATACTGTCGGGCACTGCATTTCCTCTGATCTTTTCAGATCAGTCATTTCATTTTATGCAAGGAGTTAAAACAAGATGAAGAAGATTTTAAACACAGAAAAAGCACCTGCAGCAATCGGACCTTATTCACAGGCAGTAAAAGCCGGCGATGTTGTATTCGTATCCGGCCAGCTGCCCATCGATCCCGCAACCGGAGCATTTGCCGGTGACGACATCAAGAGCCAGACACGTCAGTCCCTGACCAACATCAAAAACATCCTGGCCAGCGAAGGCATTGATATGAGCGCATGCGTAAGAGTCGGAGTATTTATGAAAGACATGAACATGTTCGCCGACATGAACGCCGTTTACAGTGAATTCTTCGAAACAGACTGCCCCGCAAGAGCAGCTGTAGAAGTAGCAAGACTTCCCAAAGATGCACTTGTAGAAATCGAAGCGGTTGCATATATCGGATAATCGCCATACAAAACATCCTATAAAAACATACGCCGTCAGGCGCACTTGTTCAGCAGCCGGTTCCCGCGCAGCATCATTTTCTGCCGTGCGGGAACCGGCTGTTTTGATTCTAACCGTTATTTTTTTCTGCCGTCTTTCTTCATTCCTGCTGATCTTTTCCTGTTATTTTTCTTCATTTCTGCTGTAATACCATTCCAGAAAATCATTGTACATTTCTTCGCCCTTCAATCTGGCCTCTGCCGCTTCCTGTTTCGTATCATAGCTGCCGAGATAATATGTTTTTTTCTGAAATGTAATCTGTGCGACCCATTTATTCCGCTTTTTATCCAGATAAACGCCCCGTACTCCGCTGGTATTGTTTTTAAAAATGGTTTTGGACTGAATCATTTCCACGCAGGTTCCCTCCAGAAAATGGCAGCTGTCAACCGGTGAATTTTTACAGCCGCAGCTTTTTGAGTGTCCATTCTGCAGATTGGACTGACGCACTTCCAGTGTCTTTCCGCACTGGCAGCGGCAGAGCCACATATGACATCCTTTCTTTTTCCCTGCATAGGAAATAACCTGCAGATTGCCAAATCTTTTTCCCACAAAGTCTTTCTGTTTCGGTCCTGCAAGACAGCCGCAGCTTTTCTTATTACCACTGAGAAGCCTTGTACCGGAAATTTCCACCGGATTACCGCAGTCACACCGGCATTTCCAGATCACTTCACCGTTTCCGGCACGTTTTTCAGTCTCCTCCAGTACCACAAGTCTGCCAAAACGCTGTCCGCGCAAATCTTTTCTGGCTCTGATTTTGGGTACACAGCCGCAGTCCGTGACCATTTCCCGCTTCAGATATCTTGATTCTACTGAAATCTCTTTCCCGCAGTCACACCGACATCTCCACACGACATAACCGTGTTTTCGTTCTTCTGTCGGCTCAATGGCTGTCAGTTTTCCAAACCGTCTGCCGCTCAGATCATCCTTCTTCTTTTTTCCCATCACTGCTCCGCTTCTTCAGTCATCATCCCGCTTCCCTTTCCCATTTCCTGCAGCGTACCGTCACACGTTCTCCCCCGGATACCGTACAGGTAAACAGCGTCAGATCCCAGTTTTCTGCTTCCGCTTCCATATCCTCTACGGCAGTATCTGCCAGCAGTTCCATGTCTGTCACCTGATAATAAAAATGATTTCCATCCACATCTGTAAAAATAATCTCATCGTCAATAGAAAGGCTGCGCAGTTTTCCGAAATGGGAACGGTAATTATGACCTGCAATAATCAGGTTATCCAGATAGACAGACCCCGCGTAGCGGCAGGGAGCAGTCTTCAGCTTTAAATCATCCCATTCGCTGATTACAGGCAAAGAACGCTCCAGAGCCGGAATGGTCAGCATTCCGATATATTTCACCCCATCAATTGTAACTGTGGGCATCTCCATCTCCGGATTCAACATATAATCGGGTACAGAACCATCCTCCTGTCTGCCCCCGTCCGCATCGAACTCAGAGCCGGAAAACAGCTGTGCCAGCACCTGATCTGCCTCCCGCCCGGCTCTCCATTCATCCCACATATTGTAAAAAGTCAGACAAAGGGCTGCTGCAAGAAGCAGAAGCCCTGTCGTCATCAATATATTTCCTTTTCTGTTTTTCATGACTTTCTATTCCATCTGCTGTGGCGGAACCAGCCGATCAGAAAGAGCAGCATACCGCCCAGCGCCAGAAAAATCACCGGCGTCCAGAGCATACCGGTATAAGGAAGTCTGGATGGTTTGTCAGGAGTGTTTCCCGGAGATGTTTCGGAAGGAACAGCGGGCTCAGGCGTTTTACAAGTATTTGTCAGCACAAACGTGCTGCCTTCAAAGCTGGCGGAAACGGTATATCCCTCGGGAACATCCTTTTCCACGATCTGCCACCGGCAGTCCGCATCCAGTTCTTCCCACGTATAACGCCAGTCATTATCTGCACTCAGGCTGACCGTATCATACACTTTCCCATCACAGAGAAGCTGTACGGAAATCTCTTTCGGACGGCTGTTTTCCTGCCCTTCATCCTTCCATATTTTAATAACTTTCCGCTCTGTCATTTCCTTTGATGGTATAGCATGCTTATCATATTTCACTTTTGATGTTACATCATAAACCCAATCATCAGTTTCATCCAGCCCGGGCAAACTGACCAGAAACGGCATGGGATCATACACTGTCCCATCCTTTTCAGCCGATTCCCCCAGCACCAGATACAGACCCGGCTTCAAACCGGAAAATGTCAATATGCCTTCCTGACTGGTCCGGCCTGTCTCCGCAGGTTCCAGCCCGTCTCTCTGCACATATCCATCTAGTACAGCATTGCAATAATAATTAAGTAATATTAAGCTGTCAAAGGCACGCCTTTATAAGTCCACTTAAAGGGATTTGCCATGATGTTGTATTGCTCTATAAAACGCAGGATGCTTGCTTTTAGTTCATCTATAGACTGATAGCTTTTCCTTTTGAGCAGACGTCGGTTTATAATTCCAAACCAGATTTCGATCTGGTTCATCCATGAGCAATGT
>JAQYDI010000033.1 GCA_028724245.1 Lachnospiraceae bacterium | reverse complement strand
TGTTTTTTTCTCGGGTTTTGTACTATAAGGGACAATGCTCATTATTTTTACCTCCTCTTTGTTTGCTTTATACTAAATCCTTTTCACAATGGAAGGCACTGATTAATATCGGTCAGTACCCTTTCGACTTTCCCCCTGAAGAAAAGTTCGGATATAGTTTCGATAATTTCACCCTGACTTTATGCGTTTTTAACAGCAATGTATATTTTCATGTACATGACCGGTAAAATATATCCTAATTTTTATTTATTTTTAAACTCTTTAATCGTCATATTGCTTATATTTTACCATCAACCGGATATTTTAACAATCATTTCTATTTTTTGCACCATTTTATAGTTTTTATCTATATGTGTTTTTGCACTATTTTTTGTATATTATTGAATGTTTTTGTACATAAATAACATTTTGTGTTTTTATTTTCATTTTTTTCAATTTAAAATTCAATTTGTCAATATATATACTAATTTCCACTGCAAATTTTTGTTTATATTTTTCTCCCGTTTTTTTTGTTTTTTCATAGTTTTTTATATTTCATACACAAAAACTATGATTTTTTTTATGTTTTCAAAACAATAAATCCTGTTTTCCGGTGTTAAACCGTATAAAAAATGCACATATTCCGAAAATTGAAAAAATTCCAATATATCAAAAAGGAAGATATCCGTTTCTAAAACGATAATATCTTCCTCTTCTTTCATTTTCTTATGTTCAAGGCCGCATCCGATGGGCGGCAGCTTCCTGAGTATTATGCTTTTTCAATTTTGATTGCACATACTTTATATTCGGGTATACGTGCATATTTATCCAGAGCTGCATTGGTCAGCCAGTTTGCATTACCATCCGGGAAATGGAAAGGCATCCATGATTCGCCGGGTGATGTCTTGGTACCAACTCTGGCGGTCGTTTCGATCTGACCACGTCTGGAGGCCACTTTTACACGGTCTCCATTCTTGATTCCCAGTTTTTCTGCATCCACAATGTTCATCTCAATAAAGGATTTACCTTCAATTTCCATGAGCCCGGGTGTTCTGCCGGTCATGGCTCTTGTGGTGTAGTGATAAAGGATACGTCCGGTCATAAGGATGATAGGATATTCTTCATCGGGAAGCTCTGCACTGGGTACATATTCTGCAGGATAGAACCAGCCCAGACCTCTTGAGAATTTACCCACATGCATGATAGGTGTACCGGGATGATCCTTGCCGGTGCAGGGCCACTGAAGACCTTTGCCGCCAACTTCTTCGCTGTCGAGACGTTCATGGCTGATACCTGCAAAAGAAGGTGTCAGAGAAGCAATTTCATCCATGATCTGAGCGCTGGTCAAATAAGGCTGAGGATATCCCATACGATTCATCAGATCGATGATAATATCAGTATCCAGTCTCATATTGCCTTCCACCGTAACTGCCTTACGGACACGCTGTACACGGCGCTCTGTATTGGAGAAGGTTCCTTCTTTTTCCGCATAGCTCATACCGGGCAGGATTACATCAGCCAGCTGAGCGGTTTCTGTCATGAACAGTTCCTGAATTACAAAGAAATCAAGACTCTTTAATGCTTTCAGAATATGTGTTGTATCTGCATCGGTAACAACCGGATCTTCACCGTAGATATACAGACCTTTGATCTCGCCGGAAATCATCTTCGGGAAGCAGTCGGTTGCGTGAGTACCGTGTTCCTTCGGAAGCTCTACGCCCCATGCCTTTTCAAATTTGGCAATAACATCGGGGTTCTTAACCTTCTGATAGCCGGGGAAGTCGCCGGGCTGTGCACCCATATCGCAGGCACCCTGTACGTTGTTCTGACCGCGGAGAGGATTTACGCCGCAGCCGGGACGGCCGAGCTTTCCAACCATCATAGCCATGTTGGACATGGACATAACGCCTTCCGTACCGGTGGAGTGTTCCGTTACACCCAGACAGTAGATGATGGGAGCTTTATCTGCTTTTGCATACAGACGTGCAGCTGCTCTCAGATCATCCGCATCAATATGACAGATTTCCGCAACCTTTTCAGGTGTGTAATCTTTTACGATCTCTGCCAGTTTTTCAAATCCTTCTGTTCTTTCTTCAATAAACTTCTTATCGATCAGATCTTCCTCGATAAATACATGCATCATACCGTTGGCAAATGCCACGTTGGTACCGGGCTTCAGTTTCAGATGGATATCTGCTTTCTTTGCCAGATCGATATCCCGGGGATCTGCTACGATCAGCTTTGTTCCCCGGGCAACTGCCTGACGGATCTGCATGCCGACTACGGGATGAGCATGCTCCGGATTGGAACCAACCAGCATGATCACATCCACATCATTGGTGATATCGCCGATGGGATTAGTCATGGCACCGGAACCCAGAGTCATGGCCAGGCCCGATACGGAAGCGGAATGGCATACACGGGCACAGTTGTCCACATTGTTGGTTCCGAAGCAGGTACGAACCATCTTCTGAACCATGTAAATATCTTCATTGGGTGATCTGGAGCAGGCAAAACCAGCCAGAGAATCAGGGCCGTATTTTTTCTTGATTTCCATAAATCTGGAAGCGACCAGATCCAGTGCTTCATCCCAGCTTGATTCTCTGAATTCACCGGTTTCACGGTTTTTAATCAGAGGTGTCTTGATACGGTCGGGAGAATGAACGAAATCAAAACATCCGCTGCGTCCTTTTACGCAGAGCAGACCTTTGTTGGAAGGACCGTCTGCTGCTTCTGTGTCAACGATCTTTCCATCTTTTACGATAAGATAATACTGACAGCCGGTTGCACAGTGAGGGCAGGTGGTAAGAACCTTCTTTTCCACTTCCCAGGGTCTGTAATTTTTGCGTCTCTTCATGGTCAGGGCGCCGGTAGGACATGCCTGAACGCAGTTGCCGCAGGATTCACAGTTGCTGTCTCTCCAGTCAATACCGAAAGCTGTACCAACTGTGGCAGCAAAACCACGCTTTGTAGTATCAATGGCACCGCGTCCCACGATCTTCTGGCAGGTATTGACACAGCGGTGGCACAGAATACACAGATTCGGATTATAGGTAAAGAACGGATTGGTATCGTCAATCGGCTTATCCACACGTTCTCCTGCAAAAGAAGATTCTTCCACGCCGTATTTGAAGCACAAATCCTGCAGCTTGCAGCTTCCGTTTGATCCGCAGGCAAAACAGTTTGTCTTATGGTTGGATAACAGCAGTTCCAGAACACCTTTTCTTGCTGCAATTACCCGTTCGCTTTCCGTATATACCACATTGCCATCTGCTGCAGGGTAGGAGCACGCTGTAACCAGCTTGGGCATGCCTTCAATTTCCACCATACAGATACGGCAGGATGCATCCGGAAACAGATCTTTTATATAACATAATGTAGGAATGGCAACTCCGGCTTTTTCTGCTGCCTGCAGGATGGTTGTGCCGGGTTCTACCTGTACCGTAATCCCATTAATTGTAACGTTAATCATACAATATCCCTCCTTATTTCTTGTAAACAGCAGATTTCTTACATTTTGACATACATACGCCGCACTTCACGCACTTGGTTGTATCAATGGTGTAAGGTTTCTTCTTCTCACCGGAAATAGCTTCTGCAGGACAATTCTTTGCACAGAGGCCGCATCCGATACATTTTTCAGGGTCGATATTGTAGCTCAGCAGAGATTTGCACTTGCCTGCAGGACATCTCTTGTCCACGATATGTGCCACGTATTCATCACGGAAATGTTTCAGCGTGGACAGTACCGGGTTCGGTGCCGTCTGGCCCAGTGCACACAGGGAGTTGTTCTTGATCAGTTCAGCCAGTCTTTCCAGCTGTTCCAGATCTTCCATCGTTCCCTTTCCTTCTGTGATCTTCTCAAGGATCTCCAGCAGTCTCTTTGTTCCGATACGGCACGGTGTACACTTACCGCAGGATTCGTCTACCGTGAATTCCAGGAAGAATTTCGCGATATCTACCATACAGTCGTCTTCATCCATTACGATCAGGCCGCCTGATCCCATCATGGAACCAATGGCTACCAGGTTGTCGTAGTCGATCTCTACATCAAAGTTTGATGCCGGGATACATCCGCCGGAAGGTCCGCCGGTCTGTGCTGCCTTGAACTTCTTCCCGTTCGGTACGCCTCCGCCGATCTCTTCCACGATCTCACGCAGTGTGGTTCCCATGGGGATCTCCACCAGACCTACGTTGTTGATCTTTCCGCCTAATGCGAATACCTTCGTTCCTTTGCTCTTCTCGGTTCCCATGGATGCAAACCAGTCTGCGCCCTTCATGATGATACGGGGGATGTTTGCCCATGTCTCTACGTTGTTCAGGATGGTGGGTTTCTCAAACAGACCCTTTACTGCGGGGAACGGCGGTCTCGGTCTCGGCTCGCCTCTGTTTCCTTCGATGGAGGTCATCAGTGCTGTTTCCTCGCCGCATACGAATGCTCCCGCACCAAGTCTTAAGTCGATATCAAAATCAAATCCCGTTCCGAAGATGTCCTTGCCCAGCAGGCCGGCTTCCCTTGCCTGGTTCAGCGCGATGGTCAGACGCTCGATGGCGATGGGGTATTCTGCTCTTACGTAGATATATCCCTGGTTGGATCCGATCACGTAGCCTGCGATCGCCATTGCTTCAAATACACAGTGGGGGTCGCCTTCCAGTACGGAACGGTCCATGAATGCACCCGGGTCGCCTTCGTCCGCGTTGCAGCATACATATTTCTGGATCCCGGGTTCTCCTCCCATGGCGAATTTCCACTTTCTTCCGGTGGGGAATCCGCCGCCCCCGCGTCCGCGCAGGCCTGATTTCTCCAGTACGTCCACTACGTCCTCACGGCTCATGGTGGTCAGTACTTTATGTAATGCTTCGTATCCGCCGGTTCCGATGTACTCGTTGATATCTTCAGGATTGATGACACCGCAGTTCTGCAGGGCAACACGCTGCTGTTTCTTATAGAAATGGGTATCGTTCATCGGAATGATTCCGTCTTCTGTTACGGTTTCTTTGTATAAGTATTTGGTTACCACGTTGCCCTTTACGAGATGCTCTTCCACGATCTCCTCAACGTGCTCCATCTCCATGTTGGAATAAAATGCTGCTTCCGGGTAAATGATCATAACCGGGCCCAGTGCACACAGGCCGTGGCAGCCGGTCTTGATGACCTTTACTTCATCCTTCAGGCCTTTTTCCTCAAGCAGTTCCTCAATCCTTGCCGCAATCTTTACACTGCCGGATGAAGT
>JAQYDI010000032.1 GCA_028724245.1 Lachnospiraceae bacterium | reverse complement strand
CGATGAAGAGCCCATCACCTGCCGTCCCGCTGATCTGATTCCGCCCGAACTGGACAAACTGGAGGCAGAAATGGCCCAGTGGAAGGAACAGGATGAAGATGTTCTGTCCTACGCACTGTTCCCTCAGGTAGCAGTGGAATTCTTTAAAGACAGAGAAGCAAAGAAAACTAAAATCGATCCCAAAGCAGCCGATGCTGATAACAAGGCATATCCGGTATAGAAGAGAATTTCATTGCATTTTGCCGGGAAAGCTGATATACTATGAAGCAGTTTCGTACTTTAAAGTAAAAGAGAGGAATTGATCATGGATAAACTGGATGAAATCAGAACCCGGCTGGATGCCTGTGATGATGAGATTATTGAACTTCTGACCCGCCGTATGGGGATTATTGAAGAGATTATCGAATATAAAAAGGAAAGCGGAACACCGATTCTGCAGCCGAAGCAGGAGCAGAAGCAGGAGGAGGCGCTGGAACGGAAGCTGAGCGGCCAGCAGTATGAAGAGGAGATCAAGGATATTTTCCGTTATATTGTCAGCAACAGCAAGCGGATCCAGGCCAAAAACCTGTTTCACCACAACATCCTGCTGATTGGTTTTATGGGATGCGGCAAGAGTACGGTGTCTTCTTTCCTTTGTAAGATGCTTGCCATGGATTCCGTGGAGATGGATGCCGTTATCGTGGAACGGGAAGGTATGTCCATCAATGACATCTTTGCAAAATACGGCGAGGAGTATTTCCGGAATCTGGAAACCAATCTGCTGATCGAGCTGAGTCAGAAGAATCAGCTGGTGGTATCCTGTGGCGGCGGCGCTGCCCTGCGCGATATCAATGTGCAGCATATGAAAAATAACGGCCGCGTGGTACTGCTGACGGCAAGACCGGAGACCATTCTGGATCGGGTTAAAGATAATGATGACAGACCGTTGCTGAGAGGCAATAAGAATGTGGAATTTATCGGTGATCTGATGGAAAAGCGGCGTGCAAAATATGAAGCGGCAGCTGATATCGTGATTTCCACGGATGATAAAAGCGTATTGGAGATCTGTCAGGAGATGATCGGGAAACTGATGGAAATGGATGCGTAAAGAAGCATTTCCGGTTGGATTCATTGCAGTCAGACCGGAAATGCTGAATGGAAAACAAAACAGGTAGCGCATGCGGCAGAAGCCTGAATCAGCTTCAGAAGCAGGTATCGGGGCAGAGAAAGATTCAGATCATATGTAACTTCTCCGGACTGAAAAGCTGTGCACAGTCCGCCTGATACGCACAGAAAGATACGATAATACCCTGCCAGGGATGGCATTGGAAAGTCAGCCGATCCGATCCGGTTGATGCCTGTTGTCAGTTCCAGAAAAGGAGCCAGCAGTTTCAGTGCAGGGGTGGAACATGCAGGCTGGGACAGCAGTTCCATAAGTATGGAAAAATACATAATATAGATTCCTGCTTTCACCATGATGCCGGTGCAGTCGAGAAGATAATCCCCTGTATTCGGTCCTGTTTCATTCTGTGCAGGAGAGACTGCGTCAGCAGCTGATGCTTCGTGGGATTTTTTCTGTCGCCCTGTCTGTGTACCGGCCAGTTTACAGAAAACAACCAGCAGCAGGATGGAGGTCAGGTAGATCACCGGCATTTCTTTTTCCAGACCTGCATAGGCGGTCATGAACATGGGGCTGGACATGTTGCAGAAAACTGCATAATAGCGTGCTGTATTTTCCGGCAGCAGACCTTTCTTTTTCAGGTCTGCTGCCGTTTTTGCACCGATGGGATAACCATTTAGAAAGCCTGCTGCCACGGCAAATACAGCGCCGCCTTTTTTCAGGTATCCGGTCAGAAGACCGGATAAAATCATGAAAGGAAACACAGCCGGCAGAAATCGCTGATACCAGAGCAGCAGGCCGCAGCGGGTTCCTTCTAAAGTGATATCAGGAAACAGAAGCATGAGAAGCAGTGCAGATCCGATTAAGAAAATAGAAAAGCACCGGTTTTTCATTTTCTGCTGCCGCCCGGTTCCGGTCTGTCGGAATTCTGCATCAGTATCATGCGGAGCAGTTCCAGCTGTTTCCGGTCAGAGGGGGAAAGTCGGTTCTTTACCTGATTATAGATCATGTCTGTTTCCTGTTTTGTGAATGTAATGCCGCGTTCTCCCGCGTTTTTCTGCATGGCAAGAAGAAAGGGCAGTAAATTTTCCTGATTGATATCTTTTCCCTGATTGAGAACGGCCTGTAAAAAAGCTGCTTTAACTGGATCCATGCGGCACCTCCTGATTCTGCTGATTGTCCGGCTTCTGACCGGAATAGATGCGGTTGAATTCCTGATAGGATTTCTGCTGCCCGGGAGTCATGAACTGCATCATAAGATCCTCGGGCTGCATTTTTCCGGAAGCGTTCTGAAGCTGTCTGGCCTGTTCCAGCATACGTATTGTCTGATCTGCATGCTGCAGAGTACGGAGGAAGGTACGTTCATTTTCATTGCAGACAGGTGCGACAGCCCTGACGAATGCGGCAAGATCACATGGACTGCGGCTGTCGGATTCTGTTTGGGTGATACTGCTTGCCTGAAAGCGCGTACTGTCTTCCCGGGTCAGATCCTGCAGAAGCAGCTGCAGTTCCAGAAATTTCATGGTTTTATGAAATGTGTGCCGATATTCGGGCTGAATCAGAGAACAGACAGCTTTCATCTGTCTGTGGATATGCCGGATATCAGCTTTTTGAGATTCTTCTGACAAATGATTCTCCTTCCGGGTCTTTATATACTATATGTTTTTGATTCGGAAAAAGAACCGGAGAAAGGTGCGGAACATATTTTATAGTAAATGCAGATGCAGCAACTTTGGCCTGCCAAAAGGGAGAATCATGAAAATCAGGGACGCAGATGAAATTCTGGTAATTGAAGGAAATGAGATTTATGAACTGGATGAGGAATGTCTGGAAGAAAAAAAGCAGCACAAAGAGTAACATGCAAATAAAAAACAGGTATAAAAAACCCCTGATCCTGAAAACAGAGATCAGGGGTTCGGCGCTTTCTGGCGCCTTTAGATAATTTCAATTACGGGTGTTCGCATGGTATTCCCTGTGTTGGTGGATATTCAGGTACAAACTTATGCGCAGATCAGCATCCGCATCCGCTGCCGAAACCGCCGCAGCAGAATAACAGAATCAGAATCCACAGGCAGCTGTTATTGCCGCATCCGTTGTCGCAGTCACCGCCAAAGAAATTGCCGTTGCCGCAGCAGCACAGAAGGATCAGAATCCAGATCAGGCTGCCGCATCCGCATCCATGATCACGGTTGTCAAAAGAACATCCGCCGCCACAGTTGGTTGCTGCTAAATCACTCATTATTTTCAGCCTCCGAGTTGGTTTACAATATATCTTATGAAAACGGGCTTGACCTGTTACAAAAAATACATTACTATTTATTCACGCACAGGAATCGGAATGAACCGGAAGAGGAACGTTTCGAAAAGCGAGGAGGATAAAAAAGCTGATGAAAGTTGAAATCTATACAGATGGTGCAGCCCGGGGCAATCCGGATGGTCCCGGAGGATATGGTGCGGTCATCCTGTACCGGGCTCCTGACGGGACCCTTCATAAACGTGAATATTCTCAGGGATATATCAAAACAACCAACAACCGTATGGAGCTGATGGCAGCCATTGCGGCACTGGAAGCACTGATCAGACCCTGTGAAGTGGATCTTTATTCTGATTCTTCCTATCTGGTCAATGCATTTAATCAGCACTGGATTGAAAGCTGGCAGAAAAAGGGCTGGAAAAGGGGCAAAAATGAACCGGTCAAAAATAAAGATCTGTGGCTGCGCCTTCTGGAAGCGAAAAAAATTCATCATGTTTCGTGGCACTGGGTCAAAGGACATAATGGTCATCCGTTGAATGAGCGATGTGACGAGCTTGCCACTGCTGCGGCAGACGGCGGGAATCTGATTTCTGATGAGGGCCTTGAGTAAAAGCAGGAACAGGATGAGGTCATCTGATAAGGAATCTTTGACACGAACATGCATTTATGTTATACTCAGAACAAGTGATGCTGACTTTTACAGTGGTCCGGTGACAGAGGATTGCAGCTGTTCCGGCGGGCTGCAAAGTTGCCTGAATAGTTATAATTTTATACAATAAAGAGGGACTTATGAAGAGAGTATTATTAAAATTAAGCGGTGAAGCACTTGCCGGTGATAAGAAGACCGGTTTTGATGAAGCAGTATGTAAGGAAGTTGCGGCACAGGTAAAGCCGGCGGTAGATGCAGGTCTGCAGCTGGGTGTTGTAATCGGCGGCGGCAATTTCTGGAGAGGAAGAACCAGCAATGCCATTGACCGTACAAAGGCCGATCAGATCGGTATGCTTGCTACGGTTATGAATGCACTGTATGTTTCCGAAATTTTCAGAAATGCGGGCATGAAAACAGAGATTCTTACCCCTTTTGCAGTGGGAACCATGACAAAGGTGTTCTCCAAGGATCTGGCCAATGAGTGTCTGGAAGCGGGCAAGGTTGTTTTCTTTGCGGGCGGTACCGGTCATCCTTATTTTTCAACAGATACCGGTGTTGTACTTCGTGCCATTGAGATGGAGGCAGATATGATTCTGCTGGCCAAGGCTGTGGACGGTGTTTATGACAGTGATCCCAAGACCAATCCTGCAGCAGTGAAGTATGACAGAGTTTCCATTGATGAAGTCATTGAGAAAAAACTGGCAGTTGTGGATCTGACTGCATCGATCATGTGCATGGAGCAGAAGATGCCCATGGCTGTTTTCGGATTGAATGAAGAGAACAGCATCGCCCGTGCACTTGCCGGGGATATTACCGGTACTTATGTTACTGTGTAGGTGTGATACAGCGCTCTGCACAGATGCAATTTAATTAAGAAATCCTGAGAGGAGTAATGATATTATGAACGAAGTGATCGAAGAAAAATTAATGGTATTCGAGGAAAAGATGGAAAAAAGCCTGGAATCCCTGCAGAAAGAATACCTGACAATCCGTGCGGGCCGTGCGAACCCCCATGTTCTGGACAAGATCCGTGTTGAATATTACGGTTCTCCCACACCGCTGCAGCAGGTTGCAAGTATTTCCACACCTGAGGCACGTATTATTCAGATTCAGCCCTGGGATAAGAGTCTGATCCGTGCCATCGAGAAGGAAATCAACAAGTCCGACATCGGTATCAATCCCAACAATGACGGTTCTGTAATCCGTTTGATCTTCCCGGAACTGACAGAAGACCGCCGTAAGGAACTGACGAAGGATGTTAAGAAAAAAGGCGAGCAGGCTAAGGTTGCAGTCAGAAATATTCGCCGTGATGCAATGGATGCGCTGAAAAAAGCCGGCAAGGCCGGTGACATTTCCGAGGATGAACAGAAGATTGCCGAAGAAGATGTACAGAAAAATACAGACGCTTATATTGCGAAGATCGATAAGGAAATCGAAGTAAAGACCAAGGAGATTATGACGGTATAATACCTGATACTGCCTGGTTTAAAGAGGTGTTTTGCAGGAGAGGGATAGATACATGGATGATGTGTGGTCCCTCTCGTTTTCTGTATAAGGATAGTTCTGTAGAAAAACTGGAGGATGGAATATGATAGACGAAACGATGAAAATTCCGCAGCATGTGGCGATTATTATGGACGGCAACGGACGCTGGGCAAAGGCCCACAAGGTTCCGCGTCAGCTTGGACACAAAGAAGGATGTCAGACACTGGAGCAGACGGTGGAGGATGCTGCACGTCTGGGGATAAAGTATCTGACTGTATATGCATTTTCCACGGAGAACTGGAAGCGGTCCGAGGAAGAAGTGAGTGCTCTGATGCAGCTGTTCCGGTTTTACGCAAAGCGTCTGCTGGGAATTGCGAAGACGAATAATGTCCGTGTTCGCATGATCGGTGAAAGAAGCCGTTTTGCGCCGGATCTGGTGGAAGCAATCGGCCGTCTGGAGCGTGAAACACAGCAGAATACCGGTCTTACTTTTGTTATTGCCGTAAATTACGGCAGCCGGGATGAAATGGTTCGTGCGGGCCGCCGGATGCTTGCGGATGCAGCAGAAGGCAGGCTGAAACCGGAAGAACTGACAGAGCAGGTATTTTCCGATTATCTGGATACGGCCGGTATGCCGGATCCTGATCTTCTGATCCGGACCAGCGGTGAGGAGCGTCTCTCCAATTTCCTGCTGTGGCAGCTGGCATATACGGAGTTTTACTTTACCGATATTTACTGGCCGGATTTCAACAAAGAAGAACTGGAAAAGGCAATTGCATATTACAATGGAAGAGACCGCCGTTTTGGCGGAAGAAATGAGGCGTGATTATTTTGGCAGAACAGAAAGAGTCATTTTTTAAATCATCATTTTTTATCCGGACCCGCAGCGGTATCATCCTGGTGCTGATCGCGCTGGCGCTGCTTCTTACCGGCGGTAATGTGCTTCTTGCCGGTCTGGGAATTATTTCACTGATTGGTGTTTTTGAATTGTATCGTGTGGTACAGATCCATGATAAACTGCTGGGATGGGCAGGGTATCTGATAGCGGTGGTGTATTACGTGCATCTGTATCTGGCACCGGACAGCAGGGATCAGCAGGTATTTCTGTTTATTCTGGCGCTGATTCTGTTTCTGGCAGTCTATGTACTTTCTTTTCCCGCTTATGGAAGTGAACAGGTGATGACGGCCTTTTTCGGTTTGTTTTATGTACCGGTGATGCTCTCCTATATTTATCAGTGCAGAGTGTTGGAAGGCGGCGCTTATCTGGTATGGCTGGTGTTTCTCTGTTCATGGGGCTGTGATACCTGTGCTTATCTGGCGGGCATTACCCTTGGAAAGCACAAGATGGCACCGATCCTGAGTCCGAAGAAATCGGTGGAAGGCGGTATCGGCGGCGTTCTGGGCGCTGTGCTTCTGGGAGCGCTGTTCGGATATGTATTCCGCGCACAGATTCCTTTCAGCAGTCCGGCATTTTCATGTGCCGTGATCTGCGGTATCGGCTCGGTGATTTCCATGATCGGTGATCTGGCGGCCTCGGCAATCAAAAGAAATCATGATGTGAAGGATTACGGAACACTGATTCCCGGGCACGGCGGAATCCTGGACCGATTTGACAGTGTTATTTTCACAGCACCTGTTATATATTATACCGTGCTGTATTTTATCGGATAAGTATATTTTATTGAAACAGTCTGATGGGAGGTTAATGATGAAAACAATTTCGATACTTGGATCGACCGGTTCCATTGGAACACAGACTCTGGAAGTGGTTCGTTCAACCGGAGATTTTAAAGTCAGTGCACTGACTGCCGGCTCCAATATAGATCTGCTGGAAAAGCAGATGAGAGAATTTCATCCGGCGATGGCTGCGGTGATGAGGGAAGAGAAAGCGGAGGAACTGAGGGAGCGTACAAAGGATCTGGGAATTCCTGTTTATGCAGGTATGGATGGTCTGATGGCGGCGGCTGTGGAGCCTTTGGCAGACATGGTCGTTACGGCAGTGGTGGGGATGATCGGAATCCGCCCCACGCTGAAGGCAATTGAAGCAGGTAAGGATATTGCATTGGCCAACAAGGAGACACTGGTGACGGCCGGTCATCTGGTTATGCAGGCTGCAAAGGAAAAAGGGGTTCATATCTACCCGGTGGACAGTGAACACAGCGCTATTTTCCAGTCCCTGAAACGGGAGGAACCTGCAAAGATCAGCAGGATCCTTCTGACAGCCTCCGGCGGTCCTTTCCGCGGCCGTACAGCTGAGGAACTGGAAAAGGTGCAGGTGGAGGATGCGCTCAAGCACCCCAACTGGAGTATGGGCGCAAAGATTACCATTGATTCTTCCACTATGGTCAACAAGGCTCTGGAGGTTATGGAAGCAAGATGGCTGTTTGATGTGGATTTTGATCAGATAGAGGTGGTTGTGCAGCCCCAGAGCGTGATTCATTCCATGGTGGAATTTGTGGATGGCGGCATCATGGCTCAGCTGGGAACACCCGATATGAAGCTTCCGATCCAGTATGCCCTGTATGAGGGCAGGCGGAATTACCTTGGCGGTGACCGGCTTGATTTTGCAGCACTGAAACAGATTACTTTTGAAGCGCCTGATATGGAGACATTCCGCGGCCTGAAGCTTGGTTATGAAGCAGGACGTCAGGGCGGCAGTGTGCCGACCGTATTTAATGCGGCCAATGAGTTTGCCGTTGCCCGTTTCCTCGAAAGAAAGATCGGTTATCTGGATATTGTACGTATGATCGAAGATGCTTTAAGTGTTCATAAACGGATCGAGCATCCTGATCTGGATGCGATTCTGGAAACGGAATCAGAGACATACCGGTATCTGGAAAGCAGGTGGTGCCGTTGATGAGTGTGATTGGTATTGTACTTTCGATTCTTGCTTTCGGCATTCTGATCATTTCCCATGAGTTCGGACATTTTCTGCTTGCCAAGCTCAATGGCATCTGTGTAGAAGAGTTTTCCGTGGGGATGGGTCCCCGGCTGCTTTCCTGGCAGGGAAAGGAGACCAGGTATTCGCTGAAGGCGGTGCCCTTCGGCGGTTCCTGCATGATGCTGGGGGAAGATGAGGACTGCCGGGATGAACGGGCATTTGGCAATAAAAGTGTTTGGGCCAGAATTTCTGTTCTGGCGGCCGGTCCTGTTTTCAATTTTATTCTGGCTTTTCTTCTGGCGCTGATCGTACTGGGATCCATGGGCATTGATATGCCGGTTCTGACAGGAGTTATGGACGGTTTTCCGGCGCAGGAGGCAGGAATGCAGGCCGGAGACAGAATTGTGAAGCTGAACGATGAAAATATCCATGTATACCGTGATGTAAGCCTGTATATTGCTCTGCATCAGGGTGAGACTCTGGATGTGGTCTATGAAAGAGACGGTGAAAAGCTGGAAACTGTGATCGTTCCGAAATACAATGAAGAAAGCGGTTCCTATATGATGGGAATCGTGGCAGGAGGCGGCCGGCAGCAGGTGGGAATCATTGATACGGTAAAGTACAGTGTTTATGAAGTAGGTTACTGGATCCGTTATACCTTTCTGTCCCTGAAGATGCTGGTAACCGGTCAGGTTGGTGTGCAGGACGTTTCCGGTCCGGTAGGCATGGTGTCTTCCATGAGCAGCATGGTGGAGGAAAGCAGTGAAAGCGGTGCATTTTATATTTTTATCAATCTGGCGAATATCTGTATTCTGCTCAGTGCCAATCTGGGTGTGCTGAACCTGCTGCCGCTGCCTGCACTGGACGGCGGACGTCTGCTGTTCTGTCTGATCGAGGTAGTAAGAGGCAAACCGGTCAATCAGGAGTATGAGGCCATGGTTCACGGAATCGGCCTGATCCTGCTGCTGGGACTCAGCATGGTTATTTTATTTAAGGATATCTGGCAGCTGCTGCCATAACGGAACATGAAAAGGAGGAAGTATTTTGTTAAGAAATCAGACACATGAAGTTAAAATCGGCGACCGGATCATCGGCGGAGCGCATCCTGTACTGATCCAGTCCATGACAAATACACGCACGGATGATGTGGAAGCAACCGTGGAACAGATTTTAAAACTGGAGGAAGCCGGATGCGAGATCATCCGCTGTACAGTTCCTGATGAGGCAGCTGCAAAAGCGCTGGATCAGATCCGCTCCCGTATTCATATTCCTCTGGTAGCGGATATTCATTTCGATTACCGCATGGCTATTGCAGCCATCGAAAACGGTGCCGATAAAATCCGCATCAATCCGGGCAACATCGGCAGCAGAGAACGTGTTCAGGCGGTTGTTGACAAAGCAAGGGAGTACAATGTGCCCATCCGCGTGGGTGTCAACAGCGGTTCTCTGGAAAAACCGCTGATCCAGAAATACGGTAAGGTGACAGCAGAGGGGCTGGTGGAAAGTGCTCTTGATAAAGTGAAGATGATTGAGGATATGGGCTACGGCAATCTGGTCATCAGTATCAAATCTTCCAATGTACCCATGTGTGCGAAGGCACATGAGCTGCTGGCACCGAAGACGACGCATCCTCTTCATGTGGGGATTACGGAATCCGGTACGGTTACCTCCGGCAGCATCAAATCCGCTGTTGGGCTGGGTATTATTCTGTATGCCGGCATCGGCAATACCATCCGTGTCTCTTTGACGGGCGATCCGGTGGAGGAAATCAAGGCAGCGAAGATGATCCTGCGGGATCTTGGTCTGCGTCAGGGCGGTGTGGAGGTTATTTCCTGCCCGACCTGCGGCAGAACGAAGATCGATCTGATTTCTCTGGCCAACAAGGTGGAAACTATGGTTGCCGGCATCGAAAAGCCTTTGAAGGTGGCTGTTATGGGATGCGTGGTAAACGGACCCGGAGAAGCAAAGGAAGCCGATCTGGGAATTGCCGGAGGAATCGGCGAGGGGCTTCTGATCCGGAAAGGCGAGATCATCCGGAAACTGCCGGAGGATCAGCTTCTGCCGGCACTGATGGAAGAAATAAAGAATTATCAGGTGTAGAAAGCAGCAGCGGGGCGATCAATTGGCGAAAACATTTACAGAGGTTTTACCTGGATTTCAAGGATCCAGTGAGGTTTCCGGTATTTTAAAATGGATTCTGGTGCAGCGGGTGTCCAGAAATCGGGCGCAGGATGTGATTACGATTTATGTGACGGCAGAGCGCCTGATTCCCAAGCGCCTGATTTACCGGCTGGAGGCCGAGATTAAGAAACAGTATTTTTATACGGTTTCTACTGCAGTTCGTATACAGGAGGACTACCGGCTTTCGGAAGCTTATTCCGTGGAATATCTGATGGAGCAGTACCGGGACAGTCTGCTGCTGGAACTGAAAAACTGCAGCAGATTGCTGCATAACCTGTTTGACCATGCAGAAATGGCTTATCCTGCAGAAGATGAACTGGTGGTGGAAATGGAGGATTCCATGGTGGCCAGGGCCAAAGGGCAGGAACTGGAGAAGATTCTTCATAAGGTTCTGAATGAGCGCTTTCATATAAATGTTCTGATCCAGCTGATTTATGTAAACCGCAAAGAGAATAAAAAAGAAGAGGCGGAAAGTTTTATTGAGCTGGAGACACGGAGAATCGTGGAAGAGAACGAGCGCCGGAGACAGGAGCGCCTGGAGGAAAAAGAAGAGGCAGCAGCAGAGAAGAAGAAAGCCGGAGAAAAGGCAGCGGTGGGAGCCGGAAGAAAAGCTTCTGTCGTTTCTTCCGCTGCAAAGGGCGCAGCAGACAGTACTTCGCCGAAAGAAGCTGCAGCGGGGGATCCCGCTAAAAAAGGATTCGGCAAAAACGGGAAAAAGGGATTTGGCAAATTTGGCGATAAGAAACCCTATCCGAAAAAATCACCGGATGTGATTTATGGACGCAATTTTGAGGAACCGTCCATTCCGCTGAATGAAATTCAGGAAGAAATGGGAGAGGTTGTTGTATACGGAGAGATTATGGATGTGGAGTTCCGGGAGCTGCGGACAGGCAGTACCATGTGTATTTTCCATATTTTTGACGGGACGGACAGCATCGGTGTCAAGACCTTCTGCCGCGGCGATCTGGCTGATGAGCTGAAGGAAGGCATAAAACCGGGCATCAGTGTCAGCGTGAAAGGCGTTGCAGCGCAGGATTCTTTTGACAGGGAGATTTCCATTTCTTCCGTACGCGGAATCAAAAAAGCTGCTTCGTTGGAACGATCAAAACGAATGGACAAAAGTCCCAGAAAACGGGTGGAGCTTCACTGCCATACGAAGTTCAGCGAGCTGGACGCTGTTTCCGATGTAGATGAGCTGATGAAGACGGTTTATGACTGGGATATGCCGGCTCTGGCCATTACCGATCACGGTAATGTACAGGCCTTTACGGAAGCATTTCATCGCCTGAACAGTTCCAGACCGCTGAAGATGATCTATGGCATGGAGGGATATCTGGTGGACGATCTGGTCACCATCGTGGAGAATCCCGGCACCATGACGCTGGATGATATGTTTGTGGTTTTCGATCTGGAAACCACGGGGCTGAACAACAATGTGCATAAAATTATTGAAATCGGTGCGGTGAAAGTGCAGAAAGGCATGGTGGTGGACCGGTATTCCGTTTTTGTCAATCCGCAGGAGCCTATCAGCTATGAGATCGAGAATCTGACAGGTATCAATGATTCCATGGTAAAAGATGCCCGGACTATTGATGAGATTCTTCCTGAATTTCTGCAGTTCTGCGAAGGTGCCGCACTTGTGGGGCACAATGCTTCCTTTGATGTGAATTTCATTCTGAAAGCGGCGAAAAATCTGGGAATTCCTTTTGAAAATCCCTGCTGGCTCTGTACCATGCGGATGGCGCGGTACTTCTTCCCCAACAGCAAAAAGGCTACGCTGGATCATGTAGCGAAAGAACTGGGGATTAATCTGAAAAATCATCACCGTGCGGTGGACGATGCGGAATGTACTGCCGGAATATTTATTGAATTCTGCAAAAAATTCAAAGAACGGGGCGTACATACACTGGAGGAGGTCAACACCGTTTCCAGACCTACCGTGGAGATGATCCAGAAAAATCCCAAATATTATCACATTATTCTGCTGGCGAAGAATGATCTGGGACGGGTGAATCTGTACCGGCTCGTTTCCGAGTCTCATCTGACTTATTTTAACCGGAAGCCCAGGATTCCAAAGTCCCTGCTTATGGAGAACAGGGAAGGACTGATCATCGGTTCCGCCTGTGAAGCCGGCGATCTGTTTCAGGCTGTTCTGCAGGGCGCGGATGACATGCGCATCGCAGAGCTGTGCAATTTTTATGATTATCTGGAGATCCAGCCCATCGGCAACAACCGCTTCATGCTGGAAAAGTCGGGGCTGGGTGTCAATTCCGATGAGGACCTGATGAATCTGAACCGCAGGATCTATGAACTGGGCAAAATCTTCAACAAGCCGGTGGTGGCCACCTGCGATTCCCATTTTATGAAACCGGAGGATGCCATTTACCGCAGCATTATTCAGGCGGGACAGGGCTATAAGGACGCGGACAACCAGCCGCCGCTGTACTTCCGGACTACGGAGGAGATGCTGGAGGAATTCCAGTATCTGGGGGAGAAGGAAGCGGAAGAGGTAGTGATCACCAACACCAACCTGATTGCCGACATGTGTGAACCGATCCAGCCGGTACGCCCGGACAAATGTCCCCCTGTAATCGAGAATTCCGATCAGGATCTGCGGAATATCTGTTACGATACGGCGCACAAAATCTATGGCGATGAACTGCCCCAGATCGTCGTGGACCGTCTGGAGCGGGAACTGCATTCCATTATCAGCAACGGATTTGCCGTTATGTATATCATTGCCCAGAAACTGGTGCACAAATCCAATGAGGACGGCTATCTGGTAGGCTCCCGTGGTTCGGTGGGCTCTTCCTTTGTAGCCACCATGGCGGGGATTACGGAGGTAAATCCGCTGAGCCCTCACTATTATTGTTCCAACTGTCATTACTATGATTTTGATTCGGAGGAAGTCAAAGCATTCAGCGGCATGGCCGGCTGTGATATGCCGGACCGGGTCTGCCCTGTCTGCGGGGAAAAACTGAAAAAAGAGGGATTCGATATTCCTTTCGAAACCTTCCTCGGATTCAAGGGTGACAAGGAGCCGGATATCGACCTGAACTTCTCCGGTGAATACCAGAGTCATGCCCATGATTATACGGAGGTTATTTTCGGTAAGGGACATACCTTCCGCGCAGGAACCATCGGTACACTGGCGGAGAAGACTGCTTATGGTTATGTAATCAAATATTATGAGGAGCGGGGCGTGAAAAAACGCCGCTGCGAGATGGAGCGGATCTCCAAAGGGTGCGTAGGCGTCAAGCGGGGAACCGGTCAGCACCCGGGCGGCATCATCGTTATGCCCCACGGAGAGGAAATCTATTCGTTTACCCCGGTTCAGCATCCGGCCAACGATATGACAACGAAGACGATTACCACTCATTTCGATTATCATTCCATCGACCATAACCTGCTGAAGCTGGATATTCTGGGACACGATGATCCTACCATGATCCGTATGCTGGAGGATCTGATCCACATTGATGCCCGCAGCATTCCTCTGGATTCCAAAGAGGTCATGAGCCTGTTCCGGAGTACGGAAGCGCTGGGCATCACCCCGGATGATATCGACGGCTGCCAGCTGGGGACGTTGGGAATCCCGGAATTTGGTACGGATTTTGCCATGCAGATGCTGATCGATACCCAGCCGAAATATTTTTCCGATCTGGTGCGTATCGCCGGTCTGGCGCACGGTACCGATGTATGGCTGGGCAATGCACAGGACCTGATCAAGGAAGGTACGGCTACCATTCAGACGGCCATCTGTACCCGTGACGATATCATGATCTATCTGATCGGCAAGGGGATGGAATCGGAAAAAGCATTCAAACTGATGGAAAAAGTCCGTAAGGGAAAAGGGCTGACACCGGACGAACAGGAAGCCATGAGAGCATGCAATGTACCGGAGTGGTACATTCAGTCCTGTCTGAAGATCAAATATATGTTCCCCAAGGCACATGCGGCGGCCTATGTCATGATGGCCTGGAGAATCGCCTACTGCAAGATTTTCTATCCGAGAGAATATTATACGGCGTTTTTCTCCATTCGTGCCGACAGTTTCAATTATGAGCTGATGTGTCTGGGACGGGATAATCTGGACCGTCATCTGAATGCACTGCGAAACAGCACGGAGAAGCTGTCAGCCAAGGATCAGGGAACCATCCGCGATATGCGTATCGTTCAGGAGATGTATGCCCGCGGATTTGAATTCATGCCTATTGATCTGTACCGTGCAAAGGCAACCCGTTTTCAGGTAATCGACGGGAAAATCATGCCTTCTTTCCTCAGTATCGACGGGCTGGGCGAGAAGGTGGCAGTAGCCATTGAGGAAGCTGCCTCACAGGGCCCGTTTCTTTCGCTGGAGGATTTTGCTGCCAGGACAAAGGCGACATCAACCAACGTGGCGGTGATGAAACGGCTTGGCATTTTCGGCGGCCTGCCGGATACCAACCAGCTGGATTTCATGAGCATGCTGGAAGAGTGGGACAGCAGCAACAATGATACCTGAAAATACAGAAGTCATAATTTCACAATTTTTAGGCAGATTTACGCAAGACTTAGTCAGAGATATGATGTATAATCAATTTATACGAGAAATCGGAGTTTTGCAGCGTAAATTTGACAACTCTGCAGAACCGGTACGCATTTTGGACGGCCGGTTCTGCGGGATTATAAAAAACTGCACAAAACTCCTCTATTTATGACAGGAGGATTTTTCAGTGACTTCAGGTAAATGCAGAATTACAAAATATACTTACGGAACACCTTTTTGTACAGATGCAGTGGTAGAGCAGGCTGCTGCAGGGGAAGGCTCCCCTTCTTTTATCACGGAGCTTGATAACGGTTTCACTTATCAGATGACTCCGTCGGATGTCGTATACGGACTTGGTGAAAATGTCCGGGGCATTAACAAAAGAGGCTGGCATTATGTCAGCAACAATTCCGATGAACCCAATCACAGAGAAGACCGCACATCGTTATATGCATCTCATAACTTTATTATCGTAGACGGTCGGGAACGTTTCGGCCTGTTTATCGATTATCCCGGCAGACTGACTTTTGATATCGGTTATACGGAGCACAATACGATCACGATTACGGCGGAGGATATGAATCTTGACCTTTATGTACTGGAAGGCGGAAGCCTGAAGGATATCGTCAAAGCATTCCGTCATCTGATCGGACGCAGCTACATCGCACCCAAATGGGCATTTGGCTACGGCCAGAGCCGCTGGAGCTATATGACAGCTGATGAAGTGCGTGAAGTTGTCCGTAAACACCGGGAAAACCATATCCCTCTTGACAGTGTATATCTGGATATTGATTATATGGAACGCTACAAGGACTTTACCATCAATGACGAAGCATTCCCCGATTTTGATTCCTTTGTGGAAGAAATGAAAGAACAGCATATTCATCTGGTGCCCATCATCGATGCCGGAGTTAAGATTGAAAAAGGCTATGATGTTTACGAAGAAGGCGTGGAAAAGGGCTATTTCTGTAAAGAAGAGGACGGTACTGATTTTGTGGCAGCCGTATGGCCCGGTCTGGTACATTTTCCTGATGTGCTCAATCCCGATGCAAGAAAATGGTTCGGACATAAATATAAATTCCTGCTGGATCAGGGAATCGACGGCTTCTGGAACGATATGAATGAACCGGCTATCTTTTATTCGGAAAAACGGATTGCAAAAGCCATTGACAAGGTGCAGGAATTCAAAGGCAAAAACATGGACCTGAATACCTTTGAGGAATTCAAGGCGGTTACGGGAACCCTGTCCAATAATGAGGAAGATTACAGAAGCTTTTACCACAACGTGGACGGAAAGGGAACCATGGTCTGCCATGATAAGGTTCACAACCTGTTCGGTTATAATATGACCCGAGCGGCAGGGGAGGCTTTTGAAGAACTGGAACCGGACAAACGTATCCTCATGTATTCCCGTTCTTCCTATCCGGGCATGCATCGTTACGGCGGGATCTGGCAGGGAGACAACCTGTCCTGGTGGTCCCATATCGAGCTGAACATGCACATGATGCCTTCACTGAATATGATGGGTATCCTTTATACCGGCGCGGACCTGGGCGGATTCGGAGCCGATACCACGGAGGATCTGCTGCTTCGCTGGCTGGAATTCGGTATTTTCACACCGCTGATGAGAAATCATTCCGCCATGGGCACCAGAAGACAGGAAGTTTATCAGTTTGAAAGCATGGAATCCATGAAGAAGATCCTCGGTCTGCGCTACGGCCTGCTTCCCTATATTTACAGTGAATACATGAAAGCGGCTCTTCGGGATGAAATGTACTTCAGACCCCTGGCATTTGATTACACGGATGATACATTTGCGGCAAAGGTAGAGGATCAGCTTCTGCTGGGCGACAGCATTATGGTGGCTCCTGTTTACGAACAGAATGCAGAAGGCCGCTATGTTTACCTGCCTGAATCCATGAAGCTGGTGAAATTCAGAAGCATGACAGAACGTACGGAGGAAATCCTTCCTGCAGGTCACCATTATGTGCCCATCGCGCTGGATGAAGTGGCTGTCTTTATCCGCCCTGATCATATTCTGCCCATGTCCTTCGGCGGCGAATCTGTTGATGAAGTCGATTTCACTGCCCTGCAGCTGCTGGGATATGTGACGGATACCGCTGTTTACGAATGGTATGACGATGACGGCTATGGCAGGGATTACGACAATCCTGCCAATTATTCCACTTTTATTGTGAAAGCGGACGGAAGTGCAGAGGTAAAGAGCGAAAAGAATCTGAATGTAACAGTACTGCTGTAATAAAAATCTGTCTGCAGCAGGCAGTATTTCAATATATAACATGATTTTAACCCGTCCGGAGGAGAATGCCGGATGGGCGGAAGATAATACATTTTTTTAAGGAGGATATGGCTATGTCAATGCCCAAATGGTTGGAAAACATCGTATTTTATGAAATTTATCCGCAGTCATTCAATGATACCAATGCGGACGGTATCGGTGATATCCCGGGAATCATCGAAAAGCTGGATTACATCAAGGAACTTGGCTGTGACGGTATCTGGCTGAATCCCTGCTTCGAATCACCTTTCTATGATGCCGGATACGATGTATCCAATTACAAAAAAGTAGCGCCCCGCTACGGAACAAACGAAGACCTGAAGAGACTGTTTGAGGAAGCCCATGCAAGAGATATGCATGTGATTCTTGATCTGGTACCGGGTCATACTTCCATCAATCACAAGTGGTTTCAGGAATCCTGCAAGGCAGCGAAAAACGAATACACAGACCGTTATGTATGGAATGATGATATCTGGTCAGATTTCGGTCAGGATGAGAGCATTATGGGCAGCATCCGCGGCTTTTATGAAAGAAACGGCTGCTGTGCGGTGAACTTCTTCTCCATTCAGCCTGCGCTGAACTACGGATACGCAAAATGTACCGAAAGCTGGATGCAGCCCATGGATGCGCCCGGCCCTATGGCTACAAGAGAAGCCATGAAAGATGTTATGCGTTTCTGGATGTCCATGGGATGCGACGGCTTCCGCGTGGATATGGCAGGTTCTCTTGTGAAAAATGATGAAGGACAGGAAGCTACCATTCAGCTGTGGCAGGATTTCCGCAGATTCATGGATGAAGAATTCCCCGACTGTGCTCTGCTTTCCGAATGGGGCAATCCCGGACGCTCTCTGAGAGGCGGTTTCCATATGGATTTCCTGCTTCATTTCGGTCCTTCCCATTATCTGGATCTGTTCCGTGTGGAGGAACCTTATTTCTCAAGAAGAGGAAAGGGCGATATTTCCGATTTCGTGGAAACCTACAAGAGCAATTACGAAGCAACCAACAGAGAGGGACTGATCTGTATTCCTTCCGGCAATCATGATATGCCCCGTATCAAGGACAAGCTGGATGATGAGGAAGTGAAGATCGCATTCGCTTTCCTTCTCTCCGTACCCGGTGCACCTTTCATTTACTACGGCGATGAGATCGGTATGAATTATCTGGCAGATCTTCCCAGCGTGGAAGGCGGTTATCACAGAACCGGTGCAAGAAGCCCCATGCAGTGGGATCATTCCGCTAATGCCGGATTCTCCAGCGGTGAACCGGAAAGCCTTTATATTTCTCTTGATCCTTCCGAAAACCGTCCTACCGTTCAGGATGCTCTGGAAGGCAGAATTCCGCTGTATGATGAGATCAAAAAACTGATCGCCATCCGCAAGGAGCACGAAGCGCTTCAGAGCACGGCTCCCATGGAATTCCTGTATGCAGAAAAAGCAGCATATCCTCTTGTTTATAAGAGAACGGGAAAAGATGAGGAGATCCTGATTGCCATCAATCCTTCCGGTCAGGAAGCAACCTGTCAGGTTGCCGCAGGAACCGGTAAAGGCGTAATCTACTCCAACAATGGCGAAGCAGTATTGGAAAACGGAAAACTGACGGTACCTGCTGCATCAGCATCATTCATTCTGCTGTAATTATCTGAACAGTAATGGATTTTGAAAGCATGATAAAAAGAATTGCCATTTTTTTCCTGACATGGTAAACTTTTAACAGAAAATAAAAAATAAAAGGAACTGTTTCGGGGCGGCAGCCTTTCTGATAAAGCTGTCCGCCCCCGAGCCAGTTGCAGAATGGGGATACGAAGATGAGAGAAAGTGGGATTTTATTACCTGTAAGCAGCCTGCCTTCGCGTTACGGAATCGGCTGTTTTTCAAAGAGTGCATATGAATTTGTAGATCAGCTGGTGCAGGCAGAACAGACATACTGGCAGATCCTTCCGCTGGGACAGACCAGCTATGGCGATTCGCCGTATCAGTCATTTTCCACCTTCGCCGGCAATCCATACTTTATCAGTCTGGAGGCACTGGTGGAGGAAGGCGTTCTGACACAGGAAGAGTGTGATGAGGCAGATTTCGGTGACGATCCCAGAAGTGTGGATTATGCGAAGATTTATGAAAACCGTTACCCGCTGCTGAGAAAGGCCTATGAGCGCAGCAATATTGCGCAGAATCCTGATTTTATCCGTTTTCAGCAGGAGAATGCCTACTGGCTGGATGATTATGCTTTATTCATGGCGGTTAAGAAGTTTTTCGGCGATGCCAGCTGGGATCAGTGGCCGGAGGATATCCGGAAGCATTACGGATTTGCTATGGACTATTACCGTGAAAAACTGTATTTTGACATTGAATTTTACAAATATATGCAGTTTAAATTCATGGAACAGTGGATGGCGCTGAAAACATATGCCAATCAGAGGGGCATCCGCATTATCGGTGATATTCCGATTTATGTGGCATTTGACAGCGCAGATACCTGGGCCCATCCCCAGCTGTTCCAGCTGGATGAGAACAATCTGCCTACGGCCATTGCAGGCTGTCCGCCTGACGGATTTGCCGCGGACGGACAGGTATGGGGCAATCCGCTGTACCGATGGGACTATCATCGTCAGACAGGGTATGGCTGGTGGATGTCACGTCTGGCGTACTGTTTCCGGATATACGATGTGGTCCGCATTGATCATTTCCGGGGCTTTGATGAATATTATTCCATTCCCTACGGGGAAAAGACTGCCCGCAACGGTCACTGGGAAAAGGGACCGGGCATTGAACTGTTCAATATCATGAAAAACCGTCTGGGCAATAAGGAAGTCATTGCGGAAGATCTGGGTTATGTGACGGACTCTGTCCGTCAGCTGGTGAGAGACAGCGGTTTTCCGGGTATGAAGGTTCTGGAATTTGCTTTTGATTCCCGTGATACGGGCAGCGCCTGCGATTACCTGCCGCACAATTATGCTTACAACAGTGTGGTTTATACCGGAACCCATGACAACGAGACGCTGCGGGGCTGGTATCAGAGTATTTCCGATGAGGAACGGGCCATGGTCCGCCGTTATCTGCATGACGATCATACACCGGATGAGGAACTGAACTGGGAGATCATCTATCTTGTTATGAGCAGTGTATCACGCATGTGCATTATTCCCATGCAGGACTATTTCGGTTATGGTAATGAAGCCCGCATGAATAAACCGTCCACACTTGGAAGCAACTGGAAATGGCGTATGCTTCCCGGTGAACTGACCGATGAACTGCTGGCACGCATCGAGGATGTTACAGCTTTGTACGGCCGGAAAGCATGGCATAAAAAGGACGCATAAAAGAGAGCATATGAAAAAAGGAGTATGTCCGTATAAGGTCGTAAAATGACCGGGGACATGCTCCTTTTTATGTCTGCCGGTTGACGCAGGAACGGAATGGGGATATGATAGTACTGTTTGACCATCGGGTCCCAAGAGGCCGAAATAGATATAAGGAGCAGAAAAATAATATGCAGAAACACAAGAAAAAACATTGCAGAAAGTGGCTGTTTGCCCTGTTTGCACTGCTGGTTTTCTATATTGGTGCATTTACCATACCCTATATTCCGCATAAAACGGTTTCCGAAAAATTCAGGGAAGAATTTTCAGGCACGGAAGTTTATGGAGACCATACGGGACCGGAGCGTGTTGCGTATGTGGAGGATAATAAAGAGGCGCTGCTGATGCGCCTGCGCATGATCGAGGAGGCAGAAAAAGAGCTGATTCTGTCCACGTTTGATTTTCATTCGGATCAGTCTGGCAAAGATGTGATGGCGGCTTTGCTTCACGCTGCCGGGCGGGGAGTTCAGGTGCGCGTTCTGATCGATGGCTTCAGCGGCTTTCTGTCGGTAAGAGATGATCCGTATTTTCTGGCGCTGGCCAGTCACGACAACGTGCAGCTGCGCATCTATAATCCGGTGAATTTTCTGAAACCTTGGAAGCTGCAGGCAAGGCTTCATGATAAATATCTGATCGTGGATGATGAGATGTATCTTCTGGGAGGCCGTAATACCTATGATCTGTTTCTGGGGGATTATTCCGCTTCGGCTAACATTGACCGGGAATTGTTTGTTCTGAGTCAGGATACAGAAGCAGAAGATACTTCTCTGCATCAGGTAAGAGCGTATTTCGAACAGGTCTGGGCGCTGCCGGAATGTGAGGACCTTATCTGCCGGAAAGAAACGGATCAGGTGAAAAGCAGCATGAAGGAACTGGAGGGGCGGTATGAGGAATTGAAAGAATTGTATCCCTCTGTCCGGGAACAGCAGGACTGGCAGGCTGTGACCATGGAAACCAATAAGATCACGCTGCTGTCCAATCCGACAGAGGCATGCAATAAAGAACCTCATATGTGGTACAGTCTGACACAGCTGATGAAAACAGGCAGTCAGGCAACAATTTACACGCCCTATATTATCTGCGGGAAGGAAATGTATGAGGATCTTCGGCAGGTCTGCCAGTCCGGTGTTTCCGTGGACATTATCACCAATGATATTGCCAGCGGAGCCAATCCGTGGGGATGTACCGATTATATGAATCAGAAGCAGCGGATCCGGGATACGGGCGTTCAGGTTTATGAATATCTGGGTCCTCATTCCAATCACACCAAGGCCATGGTGGTGGATGACCGGCTGAGTGTGGTGGGCTCGTGGAATATGGATATGCGAAGTACCTATCAGGATACGGAGCTGATGCTGGCTGTGGACTGCCCTGAACTGAACCGGATCATCCGGGCGCAGGCAGATGAAGATATTACCTCCAGCCGGACCATGGCGGATGGCGAATATCAGTACGGAGAGAATTACAAAGCGGTGGAACTGAGCACAGGGAAAAAGCTGTTCTATGGAATTTTCCGTATTTTTACCATATTTGTACGCCGGTTTTTATAAAGATTCCGGCAGCAGCAAAAGAGAGAGGGAGCAGATTATGACAGCTGGTGAATTAAAAGAAAAAGGAATAAAACGGGCGAAAACGATTATTTACGGAAGAACGGTATTTGTGATACTGGCGATTCTGGTTCAGTTCGCTCTGATGATTGCAGTGTATTTTCATCTGAGGGAATACAGTCTGCTGGTGTATGTAGCTTTCGGGGTGATCGGGCTGCTGGTGGTCCTTCATCTGTACAATGGACGGGAGAATCCTGATCTGAAGCTGGTCTGGATGCTGCCGATCGTTGTATTTCCCGTATTCGGAGCGCTTCTGTATCTGTATATTTCCATGCAGCCTGGAACCAGGATCATCAGAAGGCGTCTGGAAAAACTGGCCGGTGAAACAAGGGCGTATGTTGCACAGGATACGGCAGTGAAAGCGCAGCTGGCTGAGGAAAATGTGCAGATGGGGCATTTTGCGGATTATATGTATCATTATGCAGACTGTCCCGTTTACGGGCAGACACAGGCCAGATTTTATCCTCTGGGAGACGATCAGTTTCAGGATATTCTGACGGAACTGGAGAAAGCGGAAAAATTTATTTTTCTGGAGTATTTTATTGTGGAAGAAGGGTACATGTGGAATTCCATCCTTGAAATCCTGAAGAAAAAGGTGAAGGAAGGCGTGGAGGTCCGGTTTATGTATGACGGCATGTGCGCTTTGACGCTGCTTCCCTATTTTTATCCGAAGCTTCTGGAACAGGATGGAATCAAGTGCAGGATGTTTTCACCGATCAAGCCGTTCTTTTCCTCTCATTATAATAACCGTGACCACCGCAAGATTCTGGTCATTGACGGCAAAACGGCATTTACCGGCGGAACAAATCTGGCCGATGAGTATATTAATCGGAAGGAACGGTTTGGTCACTGGAAGGACACTGCAATTATGATAAAAGGCAGCGCTGTGGAGCGATTTACCTATCTGTTTCTGGAAATGTGGAACGTCTCGGAGCAGAAACCGGAGAATTTTGACAGATATCGTTCGCCGAAGATGGATGAAATCGGGCAGGATGGATATTTCATCCCCTACGGCGTCAGTCCTTTTGGAAATGAACGGATCGGCAGAAGAGTGTACCTGGATATTCTGAATACGGCGCAGAACTATGTACATATCATGACACCCTATCTGATCCTTGATTATGAAATGATCATGGCGCTGACTTATGCGGCAAAACGCGGCGTTGATGTGAAGATCATCATGCCCCATATTCCCGATAAAAAGTATGCGTTCGTACTGGCCAAAACCTACTATAACGAACTGCTGGAGGCAGGCGTATCGATCTACGAGTACACACCCGGCTTTGTGCACGCGAAGATTTTTGTAAGTGATGATGAAAAAGCGGTGGTGGGAACCGTCAATCTGGATTACCGAAGCCTGTATCACCATTTTGAATGCGGCGTGGTTCTTTACAGAAATTCCGAGATCGACAGGATTGAGAAGGATTATCAGAACACCCTGAAGCAGTGCCGGGCTGTGACGGAGAAGGATTACGGCAGCCAGAAGCTTCTGGACCGCGTGACAGGAAAAGTGCTCAGGATATTTGCGCCGCTGATGTAAAAAGGAGAGAGGCTGAAAGTTGAACAGCCTCTCTTTTTACGTGTTTTTGATTGAGTGAAATGATTCTTTATTCTTTCCGGATCTATCCGGAAAGTTATTTATTCCGCAGTCGTTTCCATGGATTTTGATCCAACTGTGACAGTAAAGGTTTCCCCTTTTGTCAGTTCAGGACTGCTGATGACAGCGATCTCATAAGGCAGTTCGGGTGTGTGGGTCAGGATGGTATTTCCGCTGCTGTCTGTCAGGGTAATCGTCGTTCCTGCGCTCTGACTGCCGGTGCTGACGGCAATCACGCCCTGTTCGGAATCACTGAAGGACTGCGCCATTTGTGATGATCCGGTTCCGATAAAGGTGCCGCCGGAGATGTCAGCTGTCGTATCATAGTCAAGTACAGCGGTATCACCTGATACGGGACCGCAGGTAGTCACATTACCGCCGGAGATGGTCAGGGAGCCGTTGGAATCGATGCCGTCACCGGAAGCCGTGATCTTCAGATCTCCGCCGGAAATCACGACCGTTCCGTCGGAGGAGGAAGAAGAACCGCCGGGATTCCCGCCTTTTCCCATTCCCATACCTTTTCCGCCGAACGTATCATTCTGGCGGAAACCGCCAAAGCCGCTCTGATCGCTTCCGCCTGCCGCATTCAGTCCGTCATCGTTTGCAGTCAGTGTAATGGTACCGCCGGAGATGTTCACATGAAGTCCTTCCAGTCCTTCATAGCTTCTGGTGATCGTAATGGTACCGCCTGTTACGGAAAGCGTATCATCTGCATGGAAACCGTCATCACCGGAAGCAAGTTCGAAGGTACCGTCGTTTACAGTGATGGAGGCGTTGGAGTGAATGGTGTCATCTGCGGAATTTATGGAGCAGGTACCGCCGTTGATGATCAGATTGCCGGCTGCTTTTATGCCTTTTATGCTGGTGCTTTCATCCTGTGTGTCAGAGCCGTCAGCAGTGTCTGCTGTACCGGAATTGCCGCTGCCGGTCATGTTGCTGAGAACCGTGGTGTCAATAATGCCTGACTCTGATCCGGAATCCTGATCGGAGGAATCACCGGGGGAACCATCGGGCATACTACCTGAAGGTTTGTCGGATGAACCGCCTGAACCATCGGGAAGATCATCCGGTAATTCGCCGGAAGATTTACCGGGCATGCCGCCTCCTGCGCCGCCGCGGCCTCCGCCTTTGAATCCGCCCCATGAATCCGAACTGCTCTTCTGGGCGTTTTCATAACCGCCGCCGGATACGATGGTGAAGCTGCCGTCTTTTATCATCATGTCGCTGCCGGCGCTGATACCGTCTCCCTCAGCAGATATGTCAAAAGTACCGCTTTCAATATAAATAAATCCCAGAGTGTCATCATCGGAATTTTCCGCATGCATGCCGTCTTTTCCGGAGGTAATGGTAAAAGATGCATTGGCGACCCGTATGCTGTCATTGGCATCGAAGCCGTGGGAAGCGGAATCAATGGTAAAAGTACCGCTGATAAAAACGAGATCGTCCTTGCAGACGATTCCATGTCCGGCCGGCGATGTGACGGAAAGGCTGCCGGAACCGTTGAAAGTCAGATCCTGTTTGGAAAAGATGCAGCCGTCAATGTTATTGTCATCGATTGCCGTAAAGGTACCGCCGTTTGAAAGTGCATTGTCGGTTCCATCCATCAGGGTGATAAATACCTTGTCAGCTTCCAGAATATAAAGGGCAGCAGAAGTACTGCTGTTAATGGTTACGCCGTTGAAAATGAGATGAAGTTTATCCTTTTCCCCTGCATTGATGATAAGCATTCCATCGTTCAGGGTACCGGAAATGATATAGGTTCCTTCATCGGTAATGGTTACGGTACCGTCTGATACCTGAACCGCATCAGAACTGCACGAAGCAGAATCACCTTTCAGGGCAATTTCGGCATAGTCCGTTTCATCATATCCAACTTCATAATCGCGGTCGGAAAACATATCTGTAAAATCTTCTTCGGTACGCAGAGCAGTGTTGTCGGAAGAAGAATCATTTCCGTCGGCAGAACTGCTGTTTCCGGAACTGCTGTTTTCGGAACTGTCATTGACGGAACTGTTCCCTGAGGAATTCCGGTCTGCTGCCAGGCTGCTGCATCCGGTAACCGGAAGGGAAAAAAGGAGCAGCAGGACTAAAAAAACAATATAGTGTCTGGACATTTTGCTTTTGAATTTCATCATAAAGTATATTCCCCCGTTTCCTGTTTCGATATGCTGATTTCCAGATTACCGTTTCTGCAGCGCAGCTGATCGATCATTTCCTTTTCCTTACCGGGATCTTTGAGCGTCAGGTTATAGGTCAGACGGAACAGGCTTCCCATGTTGCTGGTTTTCACCTGAACCAGCTGACAGGAGCTGGTATAGCTTCTCAGGATTTCATCGAAAACGCCGGTATAATCAAGATCTTCCGGAATCGTAATATGCATGGTTTTATATTTCTCCGTATTTTTCCGGCAGCCCAGATCCAGATTGGTGTACAGAAGGCTGACGAGGCACATGACCAGGGTAAAAATAAAAGCAAAGCCCAGATAGCCCATGCCGGTGATCAACCCTGCACCCATGGCCAGAAAAAGCATGGTGATCTCTTTTGCTGTTCCCGGAACAGAACGGAAACGAACCAGACTGAAGGCTCCGGCAACCGCCACGCCGGTTCCCACATTGCCGTTGACCATCATGATGATGACGCAGACAACTGCAGGCAGCAGCGCAAGTGTAACAATAAAACTTTTTGTATAGCGGGAACGGTACATGTAGCTGACTGCCAGAATCAGGCCGATCAGCAGGGAACTGCCCATACAGAGCAGAAAATCAGTCAGACTGATGATGTTTGTCATATCAGTGTCAAATAAACCGCGGAATAATAATTCAGGCATATAACGAGGTCTCCTTTCGTGTCGGAAAAATAATGGTCCGGTAAGCAGTCCCGTATTTGGAAAAGGATGTCTTCCGGATTGTTTCAGAAGTAAGTACATGGGTCATCCAGAGAGGAATCCCTCCGGAACATTTGATTTCCATCAGCGTCATTTCATCGTCGAGAAGAGGAATCCCTCCCACATCGGCTTTCAGGGAAAGATGATCCTGACGGCAGAGAATATTTTCATCAAAGGTTACCCGGAAATCATCTCCGGAAAGGGAATACCAGGCTTCTCTTTCGTAGGAGAGAAAAACAGCCGGGTGCAGTGTTTCATAATAGGAAAGAAAATAATCGATTTCCCCGGATATCTGTGTCTGCACAGGGCAGGGCTGCTTTTCACATAACCACCGCATGGCATCCGCCTCCGGCAGAGCCAGGCGCCGCTTGTAAACCACAGATTTGTATTTCTTTTTCAGTTCCGCAAAAACAGGATCGCCGGAATTTACCCGTCTGTAGCTGCGCAGCCTCAGCTTTTCTTTGTAGACCGGCCGCTCAATGGAACGGCGGATCAGTCGGTAATTATCGGTATCGAAATAAATATTCCGGATCGTTGTACGGCCGTACCGGTCCGGAGCCATATGGGATGTCATGGCTTCCATTATTTTTTCTTTTTGTCTGTATGTGAGCAGGTATTTCAATTCGCAGCGTTTGAAAACCGTTTGAAATGCCATGGAATTATGCCTCCTTTATCTGTTTGCGTGCAAGTATAGCAGTCCAAACATAAATGAACCTGAAAATTTTCAAACACTTTCAGCTTTTTTCATGGGCAGGAAGACAGGGGAATGTTCAGGATTCTGCCGCCGCAGGTTATTTCCTCCCGGCATATGATGCGAACAGCAGCAATTTTAATCTCACTTAAGGTGGGTGTGTTATGCTATAATAGATTGACGTAAGTTATGCCGGACAATCATGAAACTGATTATACAGCAAAATGATTACGGTAAATGATTCTGGTTAGTGACAATAGAAAGCAGGTGCAATATATGAGATTATTACTGGCTGAGGATGAGCGTTCTCTTTCACGGGCGATCGTAAAGATTCTTGAGAAAAATCATTATGCGGCAGAGGCGGTTTACAATGGTGAGGATGCGTTGGCCTGCCTTGAGACAGGGCAGTATGATGCGGCGATCCTTGATATTATGATGCCGAAAATGGATGGGATCACGGTGCTTCGCAAGCTGCGTGAACAGGGAAATCAGGTGCCGGTTCTGATGCTGACTGCCAAATCGGAGATTGATGACAAGGTACTGGGACTTGACAGCGGAGCCAATGATTATGTGACGAAGCCCTTTGATACGAGAGAGCTTCTGGCGAGAATCCGCGTCATCACCAGAAGCCGGAATGAGGCGGATTCCTGCATGACATTCGGCAATATTTCCCTGAACCGGGCGACTTTTGAACTGTCTTCTCAGGCGAACAGTTTCCGGCTGACCAATAAAGAGTTTCAGATGATGGAGGTTCTCATGGCCAATCCGGGCAGGATCGTTTCGGCAGAACGTCTGATGGAGAAGGTATGGGGATATGACTCGGATGCGGAGATCAATGTGGTATGGGCCTACATATCGTACCTTCGCAAAAAACTGACGGCTCTGCAGGCGGATATCCAGATCCGGGTAGTGCGCAATGCGGGATACTGTCTGGAGGAAAAGAAATGATCCGCAAATTACAGATAAAATTTATCATTATTACCATGTCTGCTGTTATGGCCGTGCTTTTTGTAATCATTGCCGGGATCAATCTTGTGAATTACAGGGGAATCGTCAGTGAAACAGATGAAATCCTGTCGGTGTTGATTGAAAATAAAGGCAGCTTTTCTCAGGGAAACGGGCGGAAGCAGGATGCACTGAGACCCGGCATGTCGCCGGAGACCCCTTTTGAATCCCGGTATTTTTCCGTGCTTCTGAACAGCGGCTCCCATACGGTCATACAGGTGGAAACAGGACATATTATTTCCATCGATACGGAAAAAGCAATTGAATATGCGCAGGAAACTGCGGAAAACAGGGGGGAAAGAGGATTTACGGGAAATTTCCGCTATGCAAAAAGTATGGAAGGGGAGACCATCCGGATCATATTTCTTGACTGCAAGAGAAGTCTGGATTCCTTTTATAAATTTCTGTTTGCCAGTATAAGCATTTCTCTGATCGGATATCTGATCGTACTGGCTCTGGTAGTTTTCTTTTCCAACCGGATTATACGGCCCATTTCCGAAAGTTACGAGAAACAGAAGCGTTTTATCACCGATGCCGGCCATGAGATCAAAACGCCGCTGACCATTATCAATGCAGATGTGGATATTCTGGAAATGGATTTTGGTGAGAATGAATGGATCGATGATATTCATAAGCAGGCAAAACGGCTGACTGCTCTGACCAATGATCTGGTTTATCTTGCCAGGATGGAAGAATCTGCAGATACCATGACCATGATCGAATTTCCGCTTTCCGATGTGATCAATGAGGCTGCGGCCTCCTTTCAGGCACCGGCCCGGACACAGGGGAAGGAACTGCAATGCAGCATACAGCCCATGCTTTCCATAGAAGGAAATGAAAAAGCAATAAGGCAGCTGACCGGTATTCTGCTGGACAATGCACTGAAATATTCGCCGGAAGGGAAAACGGTGCATCTGGTTCTGGAGAGAAAGTCCCGCGGACTGCAGCTTTCCGTATGCAATGAGACCATACAGGAGATTTCAAAAGAGAATCTTTCCATGTTGTTTGAACGGTTTTACCGGATAGATGCTTCCAGAAATTCCGGCTGCGGAGGATACGGAATCGGACTCTCGGTAGCGAAAGCCATTGTGACGGCTCATGGAGGTAAAATCAGGGCAAAAACAGAGGACGGCCATTCTCTGGAAATCCGGGTGACGTTCCCGGGGTGAAAATAATGTGGAAAACATCTGTGTTTCAAACAACCCACAAAATACCACGATGTATTTCAGCAGTTTTTTCTATTGCCAAAAAATGTTGTCGAACATATAATAGATATGACTGCGTGATTGCTTCCGATGAGCAGGAAGCAAAGAAGATTTTTTAATGTTAGGAGCAGCAGTAAATTGACAGAAAAACCTTATGATCAGATTGTGGATTTTATCCTGAGGAATAAAGATGACTTCTACCGTCTGGCATATTTGAATATAGATGACCGGGAACTGGCTCTGGAACTGGTTGAGAATTCCGTGTGCCATGCCCTGGACAGATGTAATACGCTGCATGATGATATGGCAGTAGACACATGGTTTTACCGGATCCTGGTGGATGAGTGCCGGAATATGGAGCGTAATACTAAAAAAATCACGGATATCGACAGAGCAGAGGATAATATAGAACTATCAGAACACAGCATACTGTAGCGGATAAAAAAACTGGATTTTGAACATCGTATCGTGCTTATCCTCTGTTATTTTGAAGATTTTGCGGAGTCGGAAGTCGCCCGGATCATGCGTATGGAGCCGCAAAAGGCAGCTTTATGTTTATTGGAACTGCCGCAGATTCTGTAGATATTCAGAAGGAGGATTTAGGTTGAGTGATCGTAAAAAGGATATTTGCGCCCGTTCCGGTCGGCCAAACAGAAAAAAGGGACAGCGCGAAGATTTGGATGACACTTTGCCGGATTGGAAGGAAGCAAAGAAAATATATGATGAAATAAAGATACCGGAAGAACTGGACAGAAGAGTCCGTAATGAGATCACAAAGCGAAGAAAGCAGTAAAAGAATAAAAGGAGCAGCCGGTCACCGGAGTTTAAACGGTGGCCGGCTGTTCCTTTTAAACAGGTGTGAAGTTTTATGATTTCGGCTTTTACTGCCATCCCTTGCAGACGTCGATCCATGTGGTGAAGCCGGAATATTTTTCCAGTTCTTCGATGGTCAGTTCAATGGCGCTGCTGCTGCTTCCGCAGGCGGGAAATACGGTCTGAAACCGCTTCAGGCTTTCATCCAGATAGATGGTCACGCCGTCGTTTACCGCAAAAGGACAGACCCCACCTACAGCGTGGCCGGTCAATGTTTCCACTTCTTCATATGTAAGCATTTTTGCTTTCGTTCCGAATTGCGCTTTATATTTGGGATTGTCGATTTTTGCATCACCGGCCGCTACGATCAGAACCGGTTTTTCCTTCACCATAAAAGAAAGCGTTTTTGCAATTCTGCAGGGTTCGCAGTGCAGCGCTTCTGCCGCTAGCTCCACCGTGGCGCTGGAAACATCAAATTCCTGAACCCGGTCTTCCATACCGTACTGTTTAAAATATGCCTTAACTTTATCAATTGCCATGATATGTTCCTCCCTGAAAGTATGCTTTTTCCTGTATAGGATCGATACAGGCTTTATACAGAGTGAGCGGTCCGCAGCGGACCATATAGATTATAATATACATACGGGAAAGAATCCACGGTTATTTTTCCTGAACTGACATCTATCAGCCTGCTTGACATCCGGCAGTGAAATCTTTATAATGAAAGTAAGTACTTGCATTGCAGATGGGAGGAAAGCAGATGGATGAAACCAGCCAGAAAATCATAGACGCAGCCATGACCCTCGTGCGGGACAGGGGATATACCGCCATGACCACAAAAGATATTGCCAGATCCGCAGGTGTGAATGAGTGCACTCTGTTTCGCAAGTTCAGCAGCAAAAAGGATATTGTGTTAAACGGCATCGAGCAGGAAAAATGGCGGGGCAATCTGACGCCGGAGGTTTTTCAGAATGTCAGATGGGAGCTGGCTCCGGATCTGGAGATGTTTATGACCGAATACATGAACCGGATCACACCCGATTTTGTAAAGCTGTCCATCGGACTGAGGGCACCGCAGCTTTATGAGGAAGCGGCGCCGCTGGTGATGAAGGTGCCGCAGGCATTTCTGTCGTCGCTTATTGATTATTTTAAGGAAATGGAGCGGCGGGGGAAACTTCCTCATTTTGATTTTGAGTGTCTTGCATTGACCATTTTTTCCAGTACATTCGGCTTTACCTTTTTAAATGCTTCTTTTGAAGGCAGTCTGTCGCCTGTTACACGGGAACAGTATATCAGACAGTCGGTACAGACATTTATACAGGGAATTCCTCAGGAAAACGGAAACGGATAAAACGGAGGATATGGATAAATAAAGGCATCTGTACAAAGGTATTTTTGCAGATCCGGCTGGAAACTACACCACGGTACTGTCACTGGATGGTACCGTATTATAAAACTCTGTATGCAAGCAAGTACATGCATTACAATCTATGATACTGAAGCAGATAAAGGAGTGATGATTATGCAGATTACAGGGGCAGAACTGTTTGTAAAAGCGCTGCTGGCTGAGCAGGTGGATACGTTGTTTGCTTATCCCGGCGGTCAGGCTATTGATTTGTTTGATGCTCTTTACGGAGTTGAGGGAATCCGTGTCATTCTTCCCAGACATGAACAGGGGCTTGTTCATGCTGCGGACGGCTATGCACGGTCAACGGGAAAGGTGGGTGTCTGTCTTGTTACCAGCGGTCCCGGCGCCACAAATCTGGTGACCGGGATCGCCACGGCAAATTATGACAGCGTACCGCTGGTATGCTTTACCGGACAGGTATCCACAGGGTTGATCGGTAATGATGCATTTCAGGAAGTGGATATTGTGGGAATTACAAGAAGCATCACCAAATATGCCGTTACCGTCCGAAAGAGAGAGGATCTGGCAGCCGTGATCAAAAAGGCATTTTTTATTGCCCGTTCCGGAAAACCGGGTGTGGTTCTTGTGGATCTGCCGAAGGATATACAGCAGGCGAAGGGCAGTGACTGCTGCCCGAAGCAGGTTGAGATACGCGGATATAAGCCCAATACCCGTGTCCACATGGGACAGATCAGGAAGTCATTGGAATGTCTGAAACAGGCAAAACGGCCTGTTTTCCTTCTGGGAGGCGGCGTGAAGATCGCACGGGCCGGGCGGGAGATGACGGCTCTCATGGAAAAGACCGGAATACCGTGCGTTACAACTATCATGGGAAAGGGAGCGGTTGCCACAGATCACCCGCTGTATGTGGGAAATCTGGGTATACACGGCAGCTATGCCGCCAACATTGCCATCAGTCAGTGTGATGTTTTGTTTTCCATCGGTGTCCGATTTAATGACCGCATTACCGGAAAAGTAAGCGAATTTGCCCCCAATGCGGTAATCATTCATGTGGATATTGATCCGGCCTCCATTTCCAGAAATATCGAAGTGGATATTCCGATTGTAGCGGATGCAAGGAATGCGGTTCAGGTACTGCTGGAACATGCGGATGCATGCAGCTGCGAAGAATGGAGAAAGCAGATTGCTTTATGGAAAAAAGAATATCCTCTTACAGTGTCAGAATCTGCACAGTCAGGAGATGGGGTGCAGGGAACGATGTCATTTACGCCGCAGGCGGTGATGTGTGGGATCAATCGGATCTTTCAGCAGGCGGTGATTACCACCGATGTGGGACAGAATCAGATGTGGGCGACGCAGTTTCTGGAATTGTCGGAGCGAAAACAGATGCTGACCTCCGGCGGTCTGGGGACCATGGGATACGGTCTTCCGGCGGCGATTGGCGCAAAGCTGGGAAATCCGGATCTTGATGTGATTGCCATCTGCGGCGACGGCGGAATACAGATGAATATTCAGGAAATGGCAACTGCTGTTGTTTATGAACTGCCGGTGATCATATGTATTCTCAATAACGGATATCTGGGAAATGTCCGTCAGTGGCAGGAGATGTTTTTTAACAGACGGTATTCCGCTACCTGCCTGCGGCGGCGTAAAAGCTGTCCGTCTGCCTGCAGCGCACCGTCTTCTGCCTGTCCGGCATACACACCGGATTTTATCCGTCTGGCTGAAAGCTATGGTGCAAAAGCCATCCGTGTAACGAAACAGGAGGAGATCGGTCCTGCACTGGAAGCCGCAAAAGAATCGAAAACGGTTCCTGTGGTCATTGAATTTCTGATCGAACCGGAGCGGAATGTACTGCCTATTGTTCCGCCGGGGAACCCGCTCAGTAACATGATCATGAAAAGTAATGGTATGATCACGGAAAAGAAGAATAAGATTACGGAAAGTTATGGTGTAATTACGGAACATAATGATATGGATATGGAAGGTGGTAAAAGATGAAAAAACGATGGATCAGTCTGTATGTGGAAAATGAAATCGGCGTTCTGGCTCGTATCTCCGGTCTTTTTTCCGGAAAATCCTACAATCTGAACAGTCTGACCGCAGGCGTAACGGAAGATGAAACCATATCCCGGATGACCATCAGTTTAATCAGTGATGATCGTACTTTTGAACAGATTAAGAAACAGCTGAACCGGAGTATTGAAGTCATCAAGGTGGTGGATTTTACGGAAACAGCCATTCATATGAAAGAGCTGATGTTTGTCAGAATCCGGAACTGCTCAGAGCAGGATATGGTAAAACTGAACTATATGCGGGATATTTTTCAGGCAAAACTGATCGACTATAATCCCTCCACTGCTCTGCTGGAGTGTGTGCAGACAGAGGATAAAAACAATGATTTCATCCGGCTTTTGCAGATTGTCTTCCCGGGGCGGATTGAAATCGTCCGCGGCGGCAGTGTGGCGGTGGAAGCGGTGAGTATTACGGATCGGTAGCAGCAGATAGACCGTTTGCAGACGGCTGCAGCAGTAAAGTACTGCAGCCGTTATTTTACATCACACATCCTGTTATCATTATCACATCTCCCCATCCTGTGTATCTGTCATATGTTTTCTGGAATACAGTACGATCAGGTCACCTGCTTTCAGCTTCAGGGAGCCGCTGGGAATCAGAATCTTTCCATTGCGTTTTACCATAACGATCAGGGTCTGCCGGGAAATATCAAGCTGCTTGATCATGCATCCGGTCCATGGATGCCGTTCCCGGAGTGTAATTTCTTTTAAAGTAATTCCCACATGATCATGATATCCTTCCGCACCCAGTACGATCCGATCCCCTTCTCTGATGCAGGTATTGCCTCTGGGAACCACCACGTCGTCCTTTCGCTGGATGACCGCCAGAATCAGTCCGGGCGGCAGAGGCAGCTCCCTGACCTGTTTACCGGCCCAGGGATGATCTTTTGGTATGTTCAGGCTTACAAAACTGATATCCGCTTCCATGGAATAGTCGTTCATACTTTTCAGGCGGGTATACTGTTCCACAAAACCGGCTGAAAGGATACCGGTGGGAATCGCAACCATACCGACACCGAGAAATGTTATGGCAATGCCGAAGATACGACCCGGTATGGTGATAGGATAAATATCGCCGTATCCCACTGTCAGCAGCGTGGAAACAGCCCACCAGAAGCCGGAAAAGGCATTTTGAAAAACATCGGGCTGCACCTCATGTTCCAGACTGTACATACAAAGAGAAGATGCAATCATCAGGATAAAAATGATAAAAATAGACGAAAGCAGCTGATCCTTTTTTCCTTTGATGACATCACTGATCACATTCAAAGCATCATAATAGGCGTTGATGCGGAACAGCCGGAGAATCCTTATAATGCGGAACATGCGGAAAGCCACTACGCCTGCAGGGAAAAAGACCGGCAGATAGTACGGCGCGCAGGACAGCAGATCCACGATGCCGTTAAATGAGGTAACATAGCGGAATACGGCCCTTCCCCGGCTCAGCGAAGGATACAGATATTCCGCTGTCCATATCCGCAGAGCATATTCCACGGTAAAACCGATCACCGTAATCAGTTCCAGCATATTCAGCATGGGAAGAAAGGGTGCCGAACTGTCAAATGTTTCGAAAATTGCAATAAAAAGATTGCACAAAATCATGATAATGGATACCGCATCAAACATTCTGCTGGGCCAGTCCCCGTCATTGCCGATCTGTATAATATCAAAAATCCTTCTTTTCCTAGCTGTCAGTGCAGTCATCATCACGTTCCGTCCTTTTCTTATGTAATATCAAAACCGATTTTACTTTATTTTATCACATGGAAAACAATTCCACAACCGGAAACCATGTATATTCTGAACCGCTGAACTTCTGCGGTTATTTTTCGTATCATAGAAAAAAAACTTGTTGACACGGAAACAAGAATGACGTATACTTGTTTCTGCGGAAACAAAAAAGGAGGGCTGAATCATGAATACAAATCTCATGAATCTGTTTGCGAAATATATGGAAAAGCAGGAGATCCTGTCCAGGCTCACAGAGAATGAGAAGCTGCATGGTTATAATTATTCTGAAATTCACACCATTGCCGCAATCGGTGATCTGGCTGAGCCGAATGTAACAGAAATAGCCGGTTATATGAATGTTACAAGAGGAGCCATCAGTAAAATCACAAAGAAACTTCTGGAACAGAAAGTGATAGAAGCATATCAGATGGATGGGAACAGGCAGAAGATATTTTTCAGGCTGACTGAAGAAGGCAGGTTTCTGTATGATGAACATGAGAAGCGGCATCAGCTTTGGTTAAAAAGGGATCATGCTTTTATAAAGCAATTTGATAAGGAAACCGTAAAAGAAGTAGAAGATTTTATGACTGCATTCAATCAGTACCTTGAACAGCAGATCATTGATCTGGGAGGAACTGTTTATGAAAATTGATATTACATTAAAAATTACGCCGAAAATGGTATCGGATGCTCAGGGAAATGAGAAGAAAGCTCTGGCAGGGCATCTGGGCACGCACTTTGATGTTATGAATAAAAAATTTCCAATAGAATATACAGAACGAAAAGGAATTGTATTTGATGTCAGTACAGTGACAGACCGGGATATTGACATTCATGATATCGATATGAACAGGGTTTCAAAAGATATGTTTGTTGCTTTCCATACCGGATTTATCGAAAAGGAAGGTTATGGAACGCAGAAATATTTCAGGAATCATCCGCAGCTTTCCAATGCATTGCTGGAGGCGCTTCTGGAAAAGCAGATATCCATCATCGGAATCGATTTTGCAGGTGTAAGAAGGGGAAGTGAACACACATCCATGGACCAGCACTGTGCAGACAGGGGAGTTTTCATAATAGAAAATCTCTGCAATCTTCACGCCGTTCTGGACCAGGGAGAGAGATTCAAAGCGAATACCTATCCTGTGAATTATGCAGGGATGACAGGTTTGCCATGCAGAGTGGTGGCAGATGTGTAGAAAATGATATTTATTTATAACAGGCAGGATATATGGACGAACCGGAAAAGGGGTCATGCAGCATTTCTATACTTTTTGCTGCACTGACCCCTGATTTTGATTCCGGCGGGACGGATCAGGAAAAAGCGGTTTCCTGATCCGACAGTTCCAGCATGACATCAACTGTAAAATAACCGGACTGCATACTGGTATTTATGATGCCATTGTATTTTTTTACAATGGAATGGATCACGCGCAGACCGATTCCATGATTATGCCGGTCACTTTTTGTTGTCAGAAGGTTTCTATGATATTCCGGATGGTAAGATCCGTTACGATGGAATCAATATCAACAAGATCCGCAAACCGGATCTGCGCAGATCTTTGGGAATGGTCCTGCAGGATGTGAACCTTTTTACGGGAACAGTGATGGATAATATCCGGTATGGAAGGCTGGATGCCACCGATGAGGAATGTATCAGAGCTGCAAAACTGGCAAATGCCGACAGCTTTATCACACGACTTCCTGATGGATATCAGACCATGCTTACAGGAAATGGATCAGAGCTTTCGCAGGGTCAGCGCCAGCTGCTTTCCATAGCCCGCGCGGCTATTGCAGATCCGCCGGCCATGATTCTGGATGAGGCGACAAGTTCTATCGATACCAGGACAGAAGCTCTTGTACAGGAAGGAATGGACAATCTGATGCAGGGCAGAACCGTGCTGGTTATTGCTCACAGACTTTCTACAGTCCGCAACAGTCAGGCGATCATGGTTCTGGATCATGGACGTATTATCGAGAGAGGAGATCACAATGCATTGATTGAAAAGAAAGGGGTGTATTATCAGCTTTATACGGGAGCATTTGAAATGGAGTAGAATCAGAAATATCAGAAATGGCGACTCTTATTCAAAAGGTTCAAAAAGGAAATCTGTCAGCGATGGCGGCTTTAACGGATAACAGCAAATCCAAAGTGATGTTTTTGTGTCAGGCGCTGCTGGCGGACGAAAAGGCGGCGGATCGGTTCTGAAGATGATTTTACCGAACCATAACACCTGTAAAAGATACAGATGGAGAATAATATCATATTATGTAACTGTTCAGAGAATGAAAAATCCCTGACAGCCGGATTTTCCGGCTGCCGGGGATTTTTGTGTGTCTGAATAAGTCAGTGACAATTTAAAATAAAGTCTCTGCTCTGCGTGCTGCGTTACCTTTCTTCCCGGAAATACGGCAGCCCGAGAGAAGCCGGGGGCTGATTCTCCCTCTTGTTGCGCATGCTTGTGATCACCAGTACGACCAGTGTTACAATGTACGGGATCATCTTGTAAAGCTCTTTCACTTCCATATGGTCGATGCCGGAAGGGATGAAGAGATACAGGATGTACAGGCCGCCAAAAAGGATGGAGGCAAATATGCTTGTGGTGGGTCTCCAGATGGTGAAGATGACCAGTGCGATCGCCAGCCAGCCGCGGTCGCCGAATGCATCGTTGGACCAGACTCCGCTGGCATAATCCATTACATAGTACAGGCCGCCGAGACCGGCGATCATGCATCCGATGCAGGTTGCGCCGTATTTATAAAGCGTTACATTAATACCTGCCGCGTCGGCTGTGGAAGGACTTTCTCCCACAGAACGAAGATGAAGACCGACTCTTGTGTGGTTCAGCACGTAGGAAGCGCCCAGTGCGATCACGATCGCCAGATACGCCAGAAAACCGTAGGAAAGAAAAATCTTTCCGAATACGCCGGTACTGTCTGCAATGGGCAGCGATTTACTGAAATAGGCGCTGGTTTTTGAGAGAGCAATGGAGGGAACATCACTGTTGGTCAGCTTGATCAGTGATCCGCCGAAGAAATTGCCGAAACCGATACCGAAAGTAGTCATCGCCAGACCGGTTACATTCTGGTTGGCCCGGAGAGAAACAGTCAGGAAGCAGTACAGAAGTCCCATAAGGAAGGAACCTGCAAGAGAACACAGCATGGGAATGGCAATGGCAAGGAAGCCGTTCATGTTTCCGCTCTGTTCATAGAAAAAGGATCCGATTACGCCGCAGATGGCCCCCACATACATGACGCCGGGAATCCCCAGATTCAGGTTTCCGGTTTTTTCTGTCAGAATCTCTCCGGTGCTGCCGTAGAGAAGCGGGATTCCCTGGCTGACTGCACGGGGAATAAATGACACAATATCAAACATCAGACATTTTCCTCCTTTCCGGCTTTCTTACGAAAACTGATCTTATAAGTAATAAAAAATTCGCATCCAATGATAAAGAACAGGATGATCCCTGTGATAATATCAGCAAATGACTGATTCAGACCGAAGGCGGTGGAAATTTCACCGGCGCCGCGGCTCAGCAGAATGATCAGGAAGCTGGTAAAGATCATGGCAAAGGGATTGAATTTTGCCATCCAGGATACCATAACAGCCGTAAAGCCCTGTCCGTCGGTGATGGTTGTTGTAATGGTGTGATTGATGCCGCCCACCAGCAGCAGACCGGCCAGACCGCAGAGGGCACCGGAGATCAGCATGGTGCGGATGATAACCGTCTCCACCTTAATGCCGACGTAGCGGGCTGTATTCTCACTTTCACCGACTACGGAAATTTCATATCCCTGTTTGCTGTAATTCAGATAGATATAGATCAGCACCGTGACTACTGCTGCCACTACGATGGGAAGCAGATATTTCATGCCGAATAACTGGGGAAGCCATCCTGCGTTGGTACTCTGGTTGATGATACCGATTTTGCCGGAACCTTTGGGAACCTCCCATTTGATAATGTAGTAGGCGACCAGCTGAATGGCGATATAGTTCATCATCAATGTTGCCAGTGTTTCATTGGTATTCCATTTTGCCTTGAAAAGAGCAGGGATCAATCCCCAGATGGCGCCTGCAGCCAGACTGGAAACGACCATCAGGGCGATTAGAAGGGGACCGGGAATCTTGTCTCCCAGACAGATCATGCATGCTGCGGCGCCCAGACCGCCCATCAGCACCTGACCTTCTCCGCCGATATTCCAGAAACGCATTTTGAACGCAGGTGTCAGGGCCAGGGAAATGATCAGCAGAATACTGATATTCTGGCAGGTAACCCAGCTTTTTCTTGCAGAACCAAAGGCTCCCAGAAAAATTGTTTTATAGATGGAGATGGGATTGTCTCCCGTTGTCATCATGGTGATCACGCCGCAGACCACCAGTGCTGCCAGAATGGCAGCGCCGCGGATGGCCCAGGCTTTCTGCCAGGGCAGCGCATCTCTTTTGGAAATATGGAACAGAGGTTCGTGATTTCTGTTATTCATTCTTTTTACCTCCGATCTTTGTCATCATCATACCCACATCTTTTTTATCTGCAGTTTTTCCTTCCACAATGCCGCTGACCTCGCCGCTGCAGAGAACCAGGATCCGGTCGGACAGCTCCAGCAGGACATCCAGATCCTCGCCGACAAAAATAACCGCCACACCGGCTTTTTTCTGCTCGTTGATCAGATCATAGATCGTATAGGAAGAATTGATATCCAGACCGCGGACAGCGTATGCTGTCAGCAGTACGGTAGGAGCCGACGCAATCTCACGGCCTACCAGCACTTTCTGGACATTTCCGCCGGAAAGCCTGCGGACGGGAGTGGAAAGGTCCGGTGTCACAACGCCCAGCTTTTTCACCACTTCCTCAGCCAGCTTTCTGGGACCTTTCCGGTCCGTAAAGAAGGAGTGGCCTTTCCGGAAGGAACGAAGCATCATATTGTTGGTCAGGTCCATGTTGCCCACCAGACCCATGCCGAGACGGTCTTCCGGGACGAAGGAGAGTGCAACGCCCATTTCGGCAATCTTTCTGGGATCCTTGCCCAGCAGCTCATCTGTGCTGCCGTCATCTTCTATATAGGTAATGGAGCCGCTTTCCACCTTCTGCAAACCGGCAATGGCCTCCAGAAGTTCCTTCTGCCCGCAGCCGGAAATACCGGCAATACCAAGGATTTCGCCGCTGTTTGCGGTAAAATTGATGTCCTTCAGCTTGACAACGCCGTCTTCGGAACGGACAGTCAGTCCTTTTACTTCAATACGGGGCTTCGGATCCACCGGTTCGGGACGCTCGATATTCAGGGAAATGCTGTGCCCTACCATCATATTGGTCATTTCAGCCGCATTGGTATCCTTTGTCATCATTTCGCCGATGTAGCAGCCCTTTCGAAGCACCGCCACGCGGTCTGAAATTTCTTCCACCTCATGCATCTTATGGGTAATGATCACGATCGCTTTGCCGTCGGCTCTCATATTGCGGAGAACGGAAAACAGCTTTTCTGTCTCCTGCGGTGTCAGCACGGCCGTGGGCTCGTCCAGAATCAGGATATCAGCACCTCTGTAAAGGACTTTTACGATTTCAACCGTCTGTTTCTGCGATACGGACATGTCATAGATCTTCTGATCCGGATCCACATCAAACCCGTAACGGTCACAGATTGCCCGGATTTTGGCGGAGGCTTCCTTAATATTCAGCCGGCCTTCCATACCGAGAATGATGTTTTCTGTTGCTGTCAGTACATCAACCAGTTTAAAATGCTGATGTACCATACCAATGCCATGGGAAAAGGCATCTTTCGGTGAAGCAATGACAACTTCTTCGCCATTGATGAAAATCTGTCCTTCATCCGGAAAATAAATACCGGACAGCATATTCATCAGAGTGGTCTTGCCGCTTCCGTTTTCTCCCAGCAGCGCCAGAACTTCTCCTTTGTAAATGCTCAGACTGACTTTATCGTTGGCAACAACTTTTCCAAAAGTTTTCGTGACATTCTTTAATGTCACTGCCGCAATTTTCTCTGCCAATGATTTTCTCCTCTCAACTTTTGTATGAAAACGTTTTTTCAGGAACAGAGAAACACAGCAGAGCAAGATCTGCTGTGTTTCTCTGTTCCTGAAATGACTCTTTCAAAAGAAAGGCGGTGCGGAAAATGTCGCAGCCGCCTTTCTGAATCTTAGTTGTATCGTTACTGTTTAGAATTTTTGATCCAGTAATGTGATGCCGTCAATGTTCAGGTTGAAGTAAGGAGCGGAACGGAAGCCTTCTGCAGATTCTGCAAAATATCCGTCAACGATCGCTTCATGATCACCTTCGTAATTGGGATCGGTATCCACGTCAGCCATGTAGGAATCCAGTTTCGCGCCGTCTACAGTAAATGTTTCGGTATCGAATACATGAAGGGTGCCTGCTTCCAGTTCAGCTTTTGCTGTTTCGATTGCTTCTGCTGTACCTTCTGCTGCAGCTGTGCCCAGATCGGTCAGAACAACAGAACCGGTGGAAAGGTCGCCGGTGTAATCTGCTGCAATTGCTTCGCCGGCTGCCTGACAGGTCATAATGTACTCAAAGTAAGGAGCCCAGTCAATTCTGGATGAAACGATAAAGGTGTTGGGGCATGCGCTTTCTGTACTTCCGTTGTAGGAAACATTGGGGATACCTGCATTCTCACATGCGGTAGGAGCACCCATGGAGTCAGCATGCTGGGAAATCAGCTTGCAGCCGCCGTCGATCAGCTTGTTTGCGCCTTCTTTTTCAGCAGTTTCATCGTACCAGGAACCTGTGAAAGTAACGTCCATCGTTGCAGTAGGGCAAACGGAACGTGCGCCCAGGAAGAAAGAGGTATAACCGGAGATAACTTCTGCATAAGTAAATGCACCGACATAACCGATCTTTGCTTCGTCTTCTTTGATGGTACCTGCTTCGATCATTTCGTTCAGCTTCATACCAGCTGCAATACCAGCCAGATAACGGCCTTCGTAAATGGATGCGAATGCATTGTGGAAGTTTGCAAGACCTTCTGTATGAGCCTTTGTACCGGTAGCGTGGCAGAATTCAACATCGGGATATTCTTTAGCAGCTTCAATCATGAAATCTTCATGACCGAAAGAGTCGGCGAATACAATGGTGCAGCCTGCGTCAGCCAGATCTGCTGCTGTTTCATAACATTCCTGACCTTCGGGAACATTGGTCTTCAGAACATAATCAACACCAAGTTTTTCACATGCTTCTTTTGCGCCGTTGATGAAGTTCAGGTCATAAGTGGAATTCTCATCGTGCAGACAGATAAAACCGATCTTTACCTTGGAATAGTCTGCATCGCCTTCTGCTCCCGTTGAAGCAGCTTCTGCTTTGTTCTCCTCTGAACTGCTGTCTGCGGGGGTATCTGAACCGCCGCCGCATGCACACAGAGATGCGGTCAGCATCAGAGTGAGAAGTAAGGAAATGATTTTTTTCATTGCTTTTCTCCTTTTGCGTATTAAGTTATTGGCCATACCGCTGTATGGCGGCATCCGCCTGGAACAGTCAGCCGGTATCCCATGAAACGACCGACAATCTAAGAATATCACCTGTTGTCTATTGTGACAAGAGAAAATTTGAAAATTTGCTGGATTTTATTGAGAATCTACAGGAATTTCCGTTTTTTCCATGGAGCTTTCAGATTGCCATGGAAGGACGTATCCGGAAATTGATATGAAATTCCTCTTCTATTTTCAAGCAAATCGGGAGAAAGAATAGATTATTTTATGGTTTCGTGGTATCATTATTTTTATTTGGAGAAGTGATATCATGAAGCCATTTTAATTTATCTCAAGAGGTGACAAACGTATATGGAATTGTATCATGCAAGTAAAGAAATCGTTCGATATCGTTATCTGCACTTGACTGTTTGACTTTTGTAAAAAGTGAGGTAAGCTATGACGTAACTACTCAGCCTAACGGCTGAGTAGTTTTAAAACATCAAAAATAAACGGGTCAATATATGGCCCGTTTGCCGGCAAATATATTACAGATGCTTTCGAATACCTGCAGTTGTTTCTTTTTGCAGGTTTCTACAATACTCATGATATCGCAGTACAATTTACTGCCGCTCTCTTTTCTGAAACCGCCTGACATCTTCTGGTGTGTTTTGCATTTACGCAGATCCCGTTCAGAATCATTATTATGAAATTTCACGTCTGCATCGTGCAGGAACAGGAGATGATGGTCCTGATATTTTGTCAGACGGTTGAGCAGGGTCAGTTCTTCA
>JAQYDI010000031.1 GCA_028724245.1 Lachnospiraceae bacterium | reverse complement strand
GCATTTCCCGGCATGGATGTAATGTGCGATGACCTGTCACTGGGACTCTGCTGTCATATCGGCCCGGACGGACTGGGAATCGGATGCTCCTGCAGACCTGACGGGATGATAGATCAGCTCTGAACAGCTGCATAAATATTGAATAAGGATCTGATGAAATTATGAGTTTAAAGGTAAATGTTGTATATAGGAAAACAGAGAAAAAAGACAGGGAAGCCATTGCAGAATTTATTGAAAAGCATTACAGCAGCAGCTGGGAGTGTGACAGTGAAAGCATGGTAAGACGGTTGTGCAGACTGTATTTTTACGATTATATGATCAACGGCAGTCAGATGTATACAGCTGAATACCGTGATCAGACAGTCGGAGTTATTGCTGCTACGAAGAACGGCGGAAGCAGGGTTGCGCCTGTATACCGGTTAAAAAGGCTTTATACTCTGCTGCGGCTGAAAATGACAAAAGAAGGACGTCTGAATCTTGATAATCTGAAGCAGAAAAAAGAGATGGAAAATGAACTGCTCACCGCGCAGAGCGGGCTGAAGGGCAGTCGGATTCTCTTCTTTTATGTGGAAAAAAATTATTGCAGAAACGGAATCGGAACGGAACTGCTGAAAATGCTGGAAAAAGAAGAAGCGGATGGACTGTATGCCTGTCTCGACCAGACGGAACATGCTGATTTTATGAAAAAACACGGTTTTCGTAAGGTCTCCCAGCGGGAAAAAATGATGGAAATCAACAAACGAAGATTCCGGGAAACCGTTTCATTGTGGCAGAATGAATAAAAAATAGGTCTTTACATCTGTGCTTTTGTGCGTTATAATAGGCGCAGATGAGAACTTCAGGGCAGGGTGAAAGTCCCTACCGGCGGTACAGCCCGCGAGCCCGTTACGGGAATGATTCGGTGAAACTCCGAAGCCGACAGTATAGTCTGGATGGAAGAAGTGCAGCAGATGTATTTGATATATAGGTAAGAATTTATTATTCTTCATCCTCCGGACATCAGATATACAAAAGTCTGGAGGAAGATTTATTTACATAGCAGATACAGCAGGAAAAGCAGTCAGGCTCTGAGAGAATTATCTCTCGGAGCTTTTTTTTGTATAATAGGAAACTGTGTTTTCGAGGTTGGCTCTGAACAGCTCCGTTTACAAAACGAACCAAAAGGTTCTCATCCAATCAAATTCATAAAGGAGGGAGAATTTTTGGACAGTGGTTTTGATGAAAAGTTCATGCGGCTGGCTCTGGAGCTGGCAAAAAAAGGCTGTGGAAAAGTGAATCCCAATCCTCTGGTGGGGGCCGTGATCGTGAAAGATGGAAACGTAATCGGCAGTGGTTATCATACCCGGTACGGCAATCTGCACGCAGAGCGGGAAGCATTTGCAAGTCTTACAGATCCGGGAGATGCACAGGGAGCAGATCTTTATGTGACGCTGGAGCCCTGCTGCCACTACGGCAAACAGCCTCCATGTACGGAAGCCATACTGGAGCATAAAATTGCACGGGTTTTTATCGGTTCTTCTGATCCGAATCCGCTGGTGGCGGGAAAAGGTGTAAAGCTGCTGAGATCGCATGGAATTCAGGTTACGGAACATATGCTGAAAGCGGAATGTGACAGACTCAATGAGGTATTTTTCCATTATATGAAGACAAAACGGCCTTATGTGGTGATGAAATATGCCATGACCATGGATGGGAAAATTGCCACAGCAAGCGGAAAATCAAGGTGGATAACCGGCGAGATTGCCCGCAGGCATGTGCATGAGGACAGAAACCGCTATATGGCTATTATGGTGGGGATACAGACGGTTCTGAAAGATGATCCCATGCTGAACTGTCGTCTGGAGGGCGGACGGAACCCGGTACGCATCGTCTGCGACAGCTGTCTGCGGATTCCCGAGGACAGTCAGCTGGTGAAAAGTGCAGGGGAAATTCCGTTGTGGATTGCAGCGGTACAGCCGGAAACCGATTCAGGGAAGGCAGAGCGTCTGAAAGCGGCAGGCTGCAGAATCCTGTATGTGGATGCGGACGAAAACTGTCATGTGGATCTGAAAAAGCTGATGGAACTTCTGGGTCAGGAAGGTATTGACAGCATTCTGCTGGAGGGCGGAGCGCAGCTGCATGAATCGGCTTTAAGAAGCGGCATTGTCAATAAGGTTCAGGCATACATTGCGCCCAAACTGTTCGGCGGGAAAGAGGCACCATCGCCTCTTGGCGGAAGCGGCGTGGATGCACCGGATGAGGCGTGGCTTTTGTCGGAGCCGGTGATTACCGGGCTGGGACCTGACCTTTTGCTGGAAAGTGAGGTTATTTATCCATGTTTACAGGAATCGTAGAGGAGAAAGGATGTATCCGGGGAATCCGTCCCGGAGCAAAATCCTGTATTCTGACCATAGAAGGCAATGTGATTTTCAGCGATCTGCGGGTGGGGGACAGCGTGGCAGTCAACGGCGTGTGTCTGACAGCCACCGGCATCAGCGGCCGCCTGTTTACGGCAGACGTGATGAGGGAGACGCTGGAGCGGTCATCTCTGGGAAGTCTTCGCACCGGCAGCCATGTGAATCTGGAGCGGGCCATGGCTGCAGATGGACGGTTCGGAGGCCATATCGTTTCGGGCCATATTGACGGAACCGGTACTATCGTCAGAATCGAAAAAGATGACAATGCCATCTGGTATACGGTGGAAGCATCTCCGTCCATCATGCGTTATATTGTGGAAAAGGGATCCATTGCCATTGACGGCATTAGTCTGACCGTGGCAAAAATCACCGGCAGCACATTTTCCGTATCGATCATACCGCATACGGCAAAGGAGACCATTTTATCCGAAAAGAGGACGGGCGATGTGGTGAATCTGGAGAATGATGTGATCTCCAAATACGTGGAAAAACTGCTGGGGCTCGCACCGGAATGCAGGGAAATGAAAAAAAACAGCGAAACAACGAACCAAGCAACCGGTTCCCGTGGAATCAGTCTGGAGTGGCTGGCGGAAAACGGATTTTAACAGTTATGAATATTGATAGAGACTGATAAAGGAGGCTGAAGATATGTTTCAATATAATACCATAGAAGAGGCAGTGGAAGCACTGCGAAGGGGCGAAATTATTCTGGTGACTGATGACGAAGACCGGGAAAATGAAGGGGATATGATCTGTGCGGCAGAGTTTGCCACCACGGAGAATGTAAATTTCATGGCAACCCATGCAAAGGGACTGATCTGTATGCCCATGGATGAGGAACTGTGCAGAAAACTGAATCTGCCGCAGATGGTTTCCGAGAATACGGATAACCACAGCACCGCATTTACCGTGTCCATTGACGGTGTGGATACCACCACCGGAATTTCGGCTGTGGAACGTTCCATGACTGCCATGGCCTGCGTCAGAGATGATGCAAAGCCGGAGGATTTTCGCAGACCTGGTCATATGTTTCCGCTTCAGGCCAGATCCGGAGGTGTGCTGCAGAGAGACGGCCACACGGAAGCAACTGTGGATCTGATGAAGATCGCCGGCCTGAAGCCCTGCGGACTGTGCTGCGAAATCATGCGTGAGGACGGTACCATGATGCGCAGTACCGAGATTGCACAGATGGCGGAAAAATGGAATATGAAATTTATTACCATTAAGGCGCTGCAGGAGTACCGCAGACGGACAGAAATGCAGGTTGTCCGTGCTGCAAAGGCAAAAATGCCCACACGTTACGGGGAATTTATGGTTTACGGTTATCAGAATACCTTAAACGGCGAACATCATATCGCTCTGGTAAAAGATGATGTAACGGACGGAGAAAACGTGCTCTGCCGTGTACATTCCGAATGTATGACCGGTGATGCATTTGGTTCTTCCCGCTGTGACTGCGGTCAGCAGTATGACGCGGCCATGAAGGCAATCGAAAAGGAAGGACGCGGTGTGCTGATCTACCTGCGCCAGGAGGGACGGGGCATCGGCCTGATCAATAAAATCCGTGCTTACGAACTGCAGGATCAGGGGATGGATACCGTACAGGCCAATCTGGCGCTGGGATTTGAGGAAGACTCCAGAGAATATTCCGTTGCCGCCCAGATTTTAAAAGAACTGGGCGTAAAATCAGTGGAACTGATGACCAACAATCCTCTGAAAATGGAAGGTCTGGAAACATGCGGAATACAGATAAGCGGACGCCGTCCCATTCAGATGGAACCCACGCCCTATGATCTGTTTTATCTGAAAACGAAACAGAAAAAGATGGGGCATCTGATGCAGTATTAATGAAATGAACAAATAAAAGGAGCAGATAAGTATGAGAGTTTTAGAAGGCAATATGATCGCGGGCGATGTGCGGATCGGAATCGTAGCAGCACGTTTTAATGAATTTATTGTAAACAAACTGGTGAGCGGTGCAGTGGACGGCCTGGTACGCCACGGTGTAAAAGAGGATATGATCGATGTGGCATGGGTACCCGGTGCATTTGAAATCCCCCTGATCGCATCTAAAATGGCAAAATGCGGCAAATATGATGCGGTGATCTGCGTTGGTGCGGTCATCCGCGGAAGTACATCCCACTATGATTATGTATGTGCGGAAGTATCAAAAGGAATCGCCACCGTATCATTAAACAGCGATATCCCGGTACTGTTCGGTGTTCTCACCACAGACACCATTGAACAGGCCATCGAACGGGCGGGCACAAAAGCCGGAAACAAAGGCTATGACTGTGCACTCAGCGCAATAGAAATGATCAATCTGGTTCGGGTAATGGAAGCGTAGTTGAATAAAAAGATGAACATTAATGGGGGAGGGCACATATTTTTGTGTGTCCTCCCCCGTACTGTTCATCTTTTTGTTTTATTCTTCGGAATCCAGTTCTACTGTAATTTTGTCCAGATGCCAGATATCATCTACATATTCCTGAATGGTTCTGTCGGATGAGAATTTGCCTACATTTGCTACGTTGCGGATGGCTGCCTCAGCCCACCAGCCGGTATTTCTGTAAGCTGCTTCCACGCGGCACTGTGCGTCTGCGTAGGAGCGGAAATCCTTCAGAATGAAGTAGGTGTCTGCTTTTGATGTTACATAGGTATTCAGCAGTGAGTTGTACAGGTCTCTGAAACGTTCCGGATCATCCGGTGAGTAGAAGCCGTTGATCAGCTGCATCAGTACCTGACGGATTTCCATGTCATTATTGAAAATGTCCATGGGATTGTAACCGCCGTTGTTCTGGTAATCGATGACTTCCTGTGCGGAAAGGCCGAAGATGAATGCGTAATCATTGCCGACTTCTTCCACGATTTCCACGTTGGCACCGTCCATGGTACCCAGTGTCAGCGCACCGTTCAGCATGAATTTCATGTTGCCGGTACCGGAAGCTTCCTTACTTGCAGTGGAAATCTGTTCGCTGACATCGGATGCTGCGAAGATCCATTCTGCATTGGATACACGGTAGTCTTCGATGAATACAACCTTGATCTTGCCGTTGATGGATGCATCATTGTTGACAACATCAGCAACGCTGTTGATCAGTTTGATGGTCAGTTTCGCCAGTCTGTATCCGGCAGCAGCCTTTGCACCGAAAATGAATGTTCTGGGGTAGAAATCCATATCGGGGTGTTCTTTGATCTTGTTGTACAGATACATTACGTGCAGGATGTTCAGCAGCTGACGTTTGTACTCATGCAGACGTTTTACCTGTACATCGAAAATGGAGTTGGGATCCACATCGATGTTGTTGTTTTCCTTGATGTATTTTGCAAGACGGACCTTGTTCTGGTATTTGATTTCCATGAATTCAGCCTGACATTTCGGATCGGTTGCATAAATTTCCAGACCCTTCATCTTGGACAGGTCGGTGATCCATTCATCGCCGATCTTGCTGGTTACCCAGTCTGCTAACAGCGGGTTGCCGTGAAGCAGGAAACGACGCTGTGTGATACCGTTCGTTTTATTATTGAACTTTTCAGGATACATCTCGTAGAAATCCTTCAGTTCCTGATTCTTCAGAATTTCAGTATGTAAGCGTGCAACACCGTTTACGGAGAAGCCTGCAACGATTGCCATGTTGGCCATGCGGATCTGTCCGTCGTAGATAATTGCCATCTTTGCAATTTTTTCCTTGTAACGGTCAGGGTATCTCTGCTGCAGTTCGATACAGAAACGGCGGTTGATTTCGTCCACGATCTGGTAGATACGGGGCAGCAGACGGGAGAACAGCTCGATGGGCCATTTTTCCAGTGCTTCAGCCATGATCGTGTGGTTGGTGTAAGCGCAGGTTTTATTGGTGATTTCCCATGCTTCGTTCCATTCCAGACCGTATTCATCCATCAGCAGACGCATCAGTTCAGGAACAGCAACCGTGGGATGGGTATCGTTCAGCTGGAAGCATACCTTTTCCGGCAGATTGCGGATATCCGTATGTTTGGGGTTCTTCAGGTATTTTTTAACAGCGGTCTGAATAGAAGCGGAAATAAAGAAATACTGCTGTTTCAGACGCAGTTCCTTACCGGCATAATGATCGTCGCAGGGGTAGAGAACTTCTACGATGTTTCTTGCCAGATTTTCCGATTCAACAGCCTTGCGGTAATCGCCGCGGCCGAAATCTTCCAGATCAAATGCGGTTACAGGTTCTGCATCCCAGATACGCAGCGTATTGACTACGTTGTTGCCGTAGCCGACGATGGGCAGATCATAGGGAACGGCGCGTACAGCCTGATAGCCTTCCTGTTTGTAATGGGGGCGTCCGTTGGAATCGTATTCTACCTTTGTGTAGCCGCCGAAGCGTACTTCTTTGGCGTATTCATCACGGCGGATTTCAAAGGGGTTGCCGTTTTTCAGCCAGTCATCCGGAACTTCTTTCTGATAACCGTCAACGATCTGCTGTTTGAACATACCGTATTTGTAACGGATACCACATCCGTATGCGGGATAGCCCAGAGTTGCCAGAGAATCCAGGAAACATGCAGCAAGACGGCCAAGACCGCCATTACCAAGCGCATAGTCTCTTTCCTGATCTTCGATCACATTCAGATCCAGACCCAGTTCATCGAGAGCAGATTTTACCACTTCAGATGCCTGCAGATTGATGATGTTGTTGCCCAGTGCGCGGCCCATCAGAAATTCCATGGACAGGTAATATACCATCTTGGCATCCTGTTCATCGTAGGCTTTGTGCGTTGCCATCCACTGTTCAACAATGACTTCCTTTAATGCATAGGCAACGGCATTGAAAATCTGCTGTTTGCTTGCATCGTCAACTGTTTTTCTGTAAAGTGTTTTCAGGTAGTTCTTTACATCAGCTTTGAATGTTTCCTTATCCAAGGTTGTGCTCATTCTTCATACCTCCTGTGTACCTCTTGTTACAGAGTATCCGGAAAAGGTGTGGTTGACACAATTTTCCAGATTAACTTATAATTGGAATCAGTGTTTATTATAATAATCGCGGGGGCGGAGTGTCAAGGCGCACATTTACCGATACTTTTTTGGGATTTTTTTGAAATCAAGGCATACTGACCAAAAAAGATAATTTTGTATTCCGAAAAGGGCAACCTGTGTTATACTGAAGTGAGAAAAAAGATAAAGGAGAGAAAAATGAAGCGTATTACGAAAAATCTGCTGGCAAACTGGCAGTATGTGGGCGGACTTTTTCTGCTTTTTCTGGTGGAATTGTACTGTATTGCCGGAATTTCAGATTCGGTGTACCGCATGAGGAATACCGGTGCAGAAAGCAGCGGTATTCAATATATGGCAGCGGATGCACTGACGCAGGATGCATGGCAGAGAGCGGAACTGTATATGTCGGATTCCGAAAAGGCCTTGTGGAACGATTGTTATGAGAAGAAGGAAGACGGGCTCTACTATCTGGATGATCGTTATAAGTCTTCAGACAGCATGTCAGAGCTGGAAGAGAAGTTCAGAGTACCTCAGGCGGTGGTTTGGAAGCTTTCTGTTATGGATCAAAAGGAACTGGATGATTTTCTGGAGGAAAACGGAGGGCTGGAAAGGACAGATTATCTGGAGATCAGAGATCTGTTGGAGGAACAGCTGGAAAAGGCGGGAAATCAGGAAACAGACAGCTGCGCCATGGCTTTTGTCAGGGAACAGAGTGAAGCAGCTGGGGTTGATCTGGTTGAAAAGAAGACGCGTTACCTGTCGGGAACGGTGTTTTTGATTATACTGTATCTAATGTTTTTTGCGGCTTCTGCCGTGGGCAGTGTTTATCTGGCCGGATTGATACAGCGCCTGATTGGGAAATGGATTCAGGAGCCGGAGATGCGGGGAGCGGAGCAGATGCTTCTGTATACGACATGTATGGCGTTTGATGCGCTGATGGTATACATAACGGCTCTGTACCGGCTGAAACAGCTTCATGCGGCAGCAGGATGGTATGCGGCGGGTTTCATTATACTGGCTGTATTGCCGGCGGCGGCCGGTGTGATCCGGATCCGGCCGGAATTTGAGAAAATACGGGAAAAGCTGGCTTTTACAGAGCGCAGACAGCGGAGATTCCTGAAAAACATGAGTACCGCAGTATTTGTGGGGATTCCGCTGGCGCTTCTGATTGCGGGATGCATGTCTGTGCTGTCTCCATGTCTGGCAGATTTTCTGTTTCTTATGGCAGCTGATCTGGCTGTGGCTGCGGGAGCATTTTGGCTGCCGGATATCATGGAAGCAGCTGACTGCGTAGATGAAACGTTTGCCGGAGACGACGGGGAAGACTGGTAAAAGCAGTATGTTGCTGTATGAATCTGCTTAGTGGATATGCCATACCGGGGAAACACGCAGTGTTTTCGAGGCTGGTTTTGAACAGCAGCAGTATATATAACACGAATAGTATATAAAATAGTATACAATATAAACAATACAAGGAGACTGGATATGAAATATCAGGTGGTTTTATTTGACCTGGACGGGACTGTGACTGATTCCGGCCCGGGCATTATGAATTCCGTGCAGTATGCACTGGGCAGATTCGGTATTGAAAATCCTGACAGGGCCGTTCTGCGGCGTTTTGTCGGACCTCCGCTGAATGATTCTTTTGAGCGGTTTTACGGTTTTTCACCGGAGGAGGCTGCAAAAGCGGTACAGTATTACCGGGAATATTACAGCGCCGGCGGCATTTTTGAAAATACTGTTTACGATGGTATGGAGGAAACGCTGCGCCGGCTGAAGGAAGCCGGCTGCCGGATTTATCTGGCAACTTCCAAGCCGCAGGTATTCAGCGAGCAGATTCTGGATCACTTCGGGCTGACTCCTTTCTTTGACGGAATTGTAGGAAGTTTTCTGGACGGAACCCGTGTTAACAAAGCCGAGGTGGTGGAAGAAGCGCTGAGGCAGGCGGGAATTACCGATGAAAACCTGTCATCAGCAGTGATGGTGGGAGACCGGGAGTATGACATTATCGGAGCGCACAAACACGGGATTGCAGCCATCGGTGTCTTGTTCGGATACGGAAGCCGTGAGGAGCTGGAAAAGGCAGGAGCGGATGGTATTGCAGCTGCTCCGGAAGACATTCTGCGGATTCTCCGGCAGGAGGGAGAACATGGAAAATAACAGGAATCAGACGGATCTGGAGAAAATAAAAACGATACTTGCCGGTTATCTGCAGGAAATCATGGATGCCAGACCCTATAAACTGGTGATCAGCAAGCCGGTTTCCAAAGGTCAGGAGAACAAGAAAATCAACATTTTGCTGAAAAAGGGCTATTATCAGGTGGAGCGATATACAAAAACGCAGGTTTTTCATGAAAATCTGGCGTTTTCCAGAGGTGTTTCCCGCTGCATCGATTTTATGCCGGAGGAGTTTCTGCAGATGAATGCATGGTCGGAAACATGTGAGTTCAGCATTCTGATCTCCAGAAAAGGAAAGGTGTCCTGGAAAAAGAAAAATCTTCAGGAAAACAGCACGAAACCTCAGGCACAGATGGAACATAACCGGAAGAAGCAGTACATTCTGGCAGAAGGAGAGATCATTCCGCCGCTGGTGGACATGGGGATTTTCACAAAGGATGGCCGGGTTGCAGCTTCCATGCAGGATAAGTTCCGTCAGATCAACCGTTTTGTGGAGATTGTGGATGATGCGGTAAAAAATCTGGATCGGGACTGTCTGAAAATTGTGGATTTCGGATGCGGGAAATCATATCTTACGTTTATTCTGTATTATTATTTTACACAGATACGGCATATCAAGGTTGATATGACCGGTCTGGATCTGAAGGAAACAGTAATCGACAACTGCAACAGAGCTGCAGAAAAATACGGCTATACCGGTCTTCATTTTGAGATGGGCGATATCAACGGCTATAAAAGCGAAAAGCCTGCTGACATGGTGATTACGCTTCATGCATGCGATACGGCAACGGATTATGCTCTGTTCCATGCAATCTGCTGGAAAGCCGGTATGATTTTTTCGGTTCCCTGCTGCCAGCATGAACTGAACAAACAGTTTTCCAGTGATAATCTGTCTCTGCTGGGGCGTTACGGAATTGTGAAGGAGAGGACAGCCGCACTGATGACAGATGCCATACGTGCCAATCTGCTGGAATACTGCGGTTATAAAACGCAGCTGATGGAGTTTGTGGATCTGGAAAATACGCCGAAAAATCTGCTGATCCGTGCTGTCCGCCATGATGCGTCGGGCAAAGAACAGTATCTGGAAGAAGTAGAAAATCTGATGAGGGAATTTCACTTTTCTCCCACTCTGTACCGGCTTCTGGAAGCAGAAGGCATGCTGTGCGGCCGAAGCAGCCGGATGCGCAGAAGATCGCAGATAGAAAGCTTGAATTCTGAAACCGTGGATGGAGAAACAGAATTTCAGAAACAGGAAATGGTACATTCGAAACTGCAGGATTGTGCAAAAGAATAAAACAATTTTATAAGAACAGAGGCTGGTCACAAAATAGCATTTGTACTATAATGATGTGGTCGGGAAATCCTGCAGAAAACAGAGTCCCGAAAGCAGTTTTTAAAGATACACTGTCCGGCAGCGGGCAGATGATCCGGATTGAAGGAGGAACAAGATGAAAGAACCTGCACTCGTAATTATGGCAGCCGGTATGGGAAGCCGGTACGGAGGTTTGAAACAGATCGACCCTGTGGATCCCTGGGGAAATATTATTATTGATTATTCCATTTATGATGCCATTGAAGCCGGTTTTAAGAAAATTGTATTTATTATAAAGAAAGAGAATGAAGAAGCATTCCGTGAAGGAATCGGAAAAAGGGCGGCAGGCCATGCGGAAATCGTGTATGTTTATCAGGAACTGGCCAATCTGCCGGAAGGGTTTGAAGTTCCCGAGGGGCGTGTGAAGCCTTTTGGTACTGCCCATGCAGTGCTTTGCTGCAAAGATGTAATTGATGGTCCCTTTGCTGTAATCAATTCCGATGACTATTATGGAAAGTCGGCATTCAGACAGATTTACAGTTATCTGTCATCTGCAGAAGATGATGAAAAGTACCATTATGTTATGGTGGGATATCGTCTCGGCAATACATTGACAGAAAACGGACATGTTTCCAGGGGCTGCTGCGTGACGGATGAAAACAGCAATCTGAGCAGTGTAACCGAACGTACCATGATCGTCAAAAAAGGAGACGGAGCTGCTTATTCCGAAGATAAAGGGGAGACATGGACGGATATTTCTCCTGAAACAGTTGTTTCCATGAATATGTGGGGATTTGGAAAAAGCTTTCTGAAGGAGCTGGAAGATCGTTTTGCCGGTTTCCTGAAAGACAATCTGCCCTCAAATCCTCTGAAATGTGAGTATTTCCTGCCTTTTGTTGTGACAGCACTGCTGGAAGAAGGAAAAGCGGATGTAAAAGTTCTGAAATCTGAGGACAAATGGTACGGGGTAACATACCATGAAGATAAGCAGTCTGTTGTAGATGCATTGGGATCCATGCGTCAAAACGGCATGTATCCGGAAAAGGTATGGGAAGACTGATCTGTGGGTCTGTTAAATTTTCCGGTAAAATATAAACGGACTATAAACAATATTATAATTTTATGACTATATTGACAAGAATTGACACATGTGTTATTGTAAAATTCGTAACGGATTTATATATCACATGTGTCAGTTCTGTTTTTGGAAAGATGGGATAGAAAGCACCTGTCCGGATACAGAACGGAAAGGAGGACAATGAAAGCGTTTCTTGAGGAATATGGGATTGCGATTTTTGTAATTGCCTGCATTATGATTCTGGTGGCCATGTCGGAGCCGGTAGGGAAAGCCATTCAGTCAGCTGTACTGAAGACAATCAGCGATTTTACAAGCTCAGCGCTGGCGTAGGGGGGAAAGTTTGGCAAAGTTGTATCTGGAGGATGAAGTATTCGGGGAACTGTTTCCGTTTATAAAGGATGGGCAGATTACAGATATCAATTACAATGGGAAAGATCTTTGGGTGGATCATCTGACCAGAGGCAGATATCGTGTAGCTTCTTTTCAGGCAGATACCGGCTTTCTGAACCGGTTCAGCATGAGGATTGCCAATCTGATGAATCGTTCCTTTAATCAGTATGAACCGCTGCTTGAGGCTGAGACGGATGAACTGCGCATTTCCATCATTCATGAGTCTGTAACGAATACCGGCAGAAGTATTTCCATACGCAAGACACCGGGGATACGGAGACTGGATCGCAGACGTATGCTGGACACGGGTTACTGTACAGCGGAACTGGACATTTTTATGGCCAATGCGGTGCGTGCAGGGCTTACTCTGGTGGCTGCAGGTCTTCCGGGGGCAGGAAAGACAGAGTATCTGAAAGCGATGACAGCATATATTCCCGCGAATAAAAAAGTAATCACCATTGAAGATAATCTGGAGATTCGTTATCGTGCCATTAATCCGGATAAGGATGGGATCGAGATTAAAGTGGGAGATACTTTCTCTTATGGAAAGGCAATTAAGGCTTCCATGCGTCAGCTTCCCGGATGGCTGATTCTTTCCGAGGCCAGATCGCTGGAAGCAGAGTATCTGCTGGAATCCATGTCTACGGGGGTCAGCTGCATGACTACGATCCATACGGATGATGTCAGAAAGATACCGGATCGTATCTGCAGTATGCTGAAAAAGGATGTAACGGATGATGTATATTCTTTTCTGAATCTGGGCGTTCTGATCGGCTGCTACAATGTGCCCGGAAAGGGAATCTGCAGAAGAATAGAACAGGCAGCTCTTTTTGACCGATGTCAGGGAGTGAATACCGTAACGGTATTTTATGAAGACGGGCGGATGTCGAGGCCGCGGCTGCCGGAAACGATGCTTCGGAAGTTTGCATTTGCGGGAATCGAAGATCCGTTTTGCGAGGCAGGATAGATGAGAAATAATTATATTTTAACAGGGAGGATGCCGCTTTTCTTTATAGTGACTGCATATTTGTGTGGTTTGAAGCTTCCTGTTGTGATGATTGTCGGAGTCTGTTCTGCCGGTATGGTTCCGCTTTTGATCCGGCGCAGAAATAAGGAAGAAGAGCAGAAAAGAAAGCTGGAAGACAGTGCTTTTTATATGGAGCAGCTGATATACAGTTTCCGGCGGCACCATAAGATTCCTGCGGCTTTGCGTGATGTTTCATATGTTACAGAAGGCAATCTGAAAAAGCGTATTACGGAAGCACTTGGAAAACTGGAAGGTGATTTTGAAGAGGATAATCTGTTTCGGCAGGCTTTTTCACATGTAGAAGCACAGTACGGTCATCATCTTATGCATGTGCTTCATGTATTTCTGATCCGTGTTGAGGAGCAGGGCGGTGATTGTGCACTGGCGCTGGAGCTTCTTCTGCACCAGCTGCGTGACTGGAAAAAGAATCAGAAGACTTTTGTCGGACGTAAGAAGGGTATTCAGAGCCGTCTGGTGCTGGCGATCATTCTGTCCTGTCTGATCTGTGCGGCAGTTGTACGCATGATGCCGGCAGCATCAGGAGTTGCAGACAGGATGGCATATCAGGTATGTACAGGTACGGGGCTGGTTGTGTTTCAGATGCTGTACATCGGATTTTCTACCATGTCGGCAGGAACCGGTCTGGAGAAAGCAGGATTGCCGTCAGATTGCCGCAAAGCCGGATGTGAGAGCAGGCAGATGGAGAAGCTGTACAGGAATCTTGAGTCTCCCGTGCATGGCATACGGTATTGGAAGACTGTGCACAGGCTGGAACAGGAAATCAATATACATTTTCCTGAATGGATGTTTGATATGATACTGCGCCTTCAGACGGAGAATGTTCAGACTGCAGTTTCTCATTCTCTGGATGATGCGCCGGAGGTGCTGGTGCGCCCTTTGTATCAGCTGATAAAGATGCAGCAGGAGGATCCGGTTTCCATTCAGCCTTATCTGGAGTTTCTGAAGGGATTTAATCTTCCTGAAATCCATGCAGTTATGCTTCAGCTTTATGCAATCAATGACATGGGGAAAGATGAGATTCAGGAACAGATTTATGCCATGCTGGATCAGAACAGGCACCTTGCGGATGCTGCATTTGAAATGAAAACGGATTCGGTTCTGTCATGGATGGGTATGATGGCTGCGCTTCCCATGCTGGTTTCAGTCATCGTTCTGGTTGTGAACCTGAGCCTGATGCTGTTCTCATTTCTGGGAGAAATGTATCGGTTATGAAAGTTATGATGGAAGAACTGGGAGGATGCCTGATTTTGATTGCAATCGGCAGAATTCTGTTTTGTGTAATGGAAAAGTTTTACAGTTTGGCAGGAGCATTATGAAAACAAGAGAAAGAATGAGCAGATTTGGAAAGGAGTGGGGGATAACGGTGCTGGCATTGTTTGCAGCGTGTCTGATACTGGCAGCAGGAAGTGTTTATATGGCAGACAGGATGGTCGATATGACTCTGAGCCGGCAGTATATGCGTTATATGACAGTACAGGAAAAAGCAGGAATCGGCGGGCAGCCATATAATGACGGGATTTACAGAAGAGGTATGGAAACTGCGGTAATATGGGATGATCCGGATGATTTCTGCAGGAATTCGGAGGGACAGTTATGAAGATCGGAATTGAGACGATGATTCAGACTATTCTTTTGTGTGTGGGCTGCATGATGCTGGCGCAGATGATTTCTTCCAATCTGTATATTCTGCAGGCACGGACCTGTTTCCACAAGCTGGCAGATCAGATTGAGTGCAGCCAGATGGATGAAAAAGTTATCAGAAAGTGCAGAGAAGAGGCCGCTTCCGGAGGATATCGCCTGGAATGCACAGAGATTGATGTTCCTCAGGGAGAGCACTGTATTTTGCTCAGTCTGTATTATCAGCTGAAAGTTCCGGGTATGGGAGAAGACAGTATGCAGGAAGGAGTGATTCAGGGATACGCCAGATAGCAGATAGAATGATTTTACTGGGAATGGGCATATTGCTGTTCCTGATGCCGCATATATCTGCTTCTGCTTCCGGACGGACTTTCAGGGATGCAGATGCATTTTATGATACTTATGGGAGTGGTCAGATTATTTTTGCTGATGGGGCTTTTTATTATTCATCCCGGGGAAAAGCGGGAGATCCGCAGGGAATCCGGTATGGAGTTTCCGGACAGAAATTTACAATGCAGATAGATGGAGGAAAACAATATGTGATTGATATTGCTCTGGATGACGGATCCGGTTCCGGAAGCTGCAGGAGAATCAGCTATGTGAAGAAAAACGGATATTATTACAGTCTGTACCAGATTTCCTATGACCGGATTTTCAAGCGGCTTCAGAGCAGATACCCCGGTACGGACTTCGGGCGTATGATGTATAATCACAGGATCCGTTTTCAGATTGATTTTTATCTTTGCCTTGTTATGAATGGAAAAGACCAGGGGATGATAACGGAACTGGATAACGGTCAGGCAGATTTTACGGGTACGGTGTACCGGAATCTGGGTCAGATCCTGAAAGCGGCATCATGGTCACAAAGTACCAGAGAAGCACTGAAAAATTATTATGGTATTCAGCTGACGGTTTTTCAGCCTTCTGTATGGTATATATCTTATCATAAAAATGATCCGGCGGCTTTGGGAACCATGGAGAAGCAGAAATTTATTTACGGAAAAGCCGGAAAGCTGGAAACCTGCAGATTTTCAAAGATCATTACCGTAACTCTGGATCCGGGGGAAGTTCTCTGGAAAGGGGAAAAACTGCAGCCGGTCCATACGATGCTGAAAAGCAGTTTCCGGGGCTGGGGGCTGACAAAAAAAGGACCGGTAACATACAGTGGCGGCGCAGAGGTGAAAAATCTCACAGATGAGCATAACGGGGTGATATCTTTGTATGCGCTGTGGTCAGATCAGACATATGAATTGCCGGGGATGAACAGTGATCAGTATATTTTTCTGGGCTGGAGCCGGGAAAAAATGGAAGTTCTGTCTGCTGACGCAGGAGAAGAAGAGGTGCGGAAACTGAAGCTTTATGAATCCGGGAGCAGCCTGGTTCTGAAAAAAGATACAGAACTTTATGCAGTCTGGAAAGAGAAAAGGTACCGGGTGGAGTTCAGGACGCCGCAGGAAGATGAAAAAGACGGAGGAACAGACGGAAAGATCCGGTATGGAAGAGAACAGATTGAACAGATCAGGAAACTCGTGGAGAAATGCGGTTTTGCAGGTACGCTGCTGAACCGGGAACTGATCAGGAAAGGACTGGTATGAGGCAGATTGCGTGGGCATTTATATTTATCTGTATTCTGCTTGGGGGGATTCGATGTGTGTATTGTATGGAGAGCAGACAGCTGCATCGGGAGGAACTGGAGATGGCCATGGAGATGTCCATGCGCCACAGTCTGACTGCCGCAGGAATCAGCAGAGAATATTCCATTGCAGATGACCGGGAACTGTATGCTGATTTTCTGGGAGAACTGTTTCTGATACTTGGGGCGGATGCGGAATTTGATATCACATCGTACGAAGTGAATCTGGAAAAAGGTATTATGGATATTGAAGTGATATCATATTTTACATTGCCCGGCGGAGGAGAGGCACAGGTCAGCTGCCGCAAATATGCAGTGATTGCAGAATGCTGACCGAAGAATAAAAGGTATACCATGGAGCTGTCCATACATATTCTTTGTTAAGAACAGATTGATGGGAATATTTTTGAAAAAAGATGGAAAGCCTGCTTTTTCAGGATGGATTCCGGTACCGGCTTTTGCGCTGGTGCTGGTGATCATCCTGTCAGGATGGATCGTAAACGGGGGATCATCGGCTGTTGAAACGGGGCAGAAGAGTGTAGTGGAGGTTGATTATCCGGATCCGGAAGCAGCTGATCAGGTGGAAGTTGCACTGACCTTTGACGACGGTCCGCATCCGGTCTGGACGGAAAAACTTCTGGATGGTCTGAAGGACAGAGGAATCCGGGCCACTTTTTTTGTTATCGGTAAAAGTGCCGGAGAATATCCGGAATTGATCCAGCGTATGGTGGAAGACGGGAATCAGGTGGGAAACCACACGTACTCTCATGTACAGCTGACCGCCTGCAGCGAAGATGATGCGCTTGATGAGATCAGAAAAACACAGGAAGTGATCTATCAGGCCGCGGGCATCAGTGCCCGTTACATCAGGCCGCCTTTTGGAAGCTGGAATGAAAAGCTGCAGGAAGAAACAAGCCTGGAAGCAGTATTATGGGATGTGGATCCCTATGACTGGAAAGTACAGAATACGGATGCTGTAGTAAAAAGCATTCTGCAGCAGACGGAAGACGGCTCCATCATTCTTCTTCATGATGTATATGAAACATCTGTGGAAGCGGCTTTGAAAGTGGCGGATATCTTTCTGGAGAGGGGATACCGTTTCTGTACTGTGGATGAGATAATGATTGAATAATCCGGATCGCACTGCTATAATAGAGACTAATTTATCAGTTACTGTTATCAGTTGGGGAGAATCATGGATTTATTTGAATATATGAATGAAAAGAAGAAGGAAAGTGAAGCACCGCTTGCTTCCCGTTTAAGGCCGCAGACACTATCCGAAGTTGTGGGACAGAAACATATACTGGCTCCTGATAAGCTGCTGTACAGAGCAATTCAGGCAGACAAGATCAGCTCGCTGATTTTTTACGGCCCGCCGGGAACGGGAAAGACGACTCTGGCCAGAGTGATCGCCAATACAACAAGTTCCAGTTTCCAGCAGATTAACGCTACATCGGCCGGAAAAAAAGATATGGAAGAGGTAGTCAGGCAGGCAAAGGAATTGTCGGGAATGTATGGGAAAAAGACAATCCTGTTTATAGATGAGATTCATCGTTTCAATAAAGGTCAGCAGGACTATCTGCTTCCTTTTGTAGAGGATGGAACAATTATCCTGATCGGGGCAACAACAGAAAATCCTTATTTCGAAGTAAACGGGGCACTTCTGTCCAGATCAATGATATTTGAACTGAAGCCGCTGTCGCCGGAAGACATCATGATCCTGTTGAAAAGGGCGGTAACAGATGAGAAAAAGGGGATGGCGGGTTTCTCACCTGTACTGGATGAAGATGCCTGTCGTTTTCTTGCGGAGGTTTCCGGGGGAGATGCCAGGATGGCACTTAATGCCATTGAACTGGCGGTGCTGACAACACCTCAGGATGAAAATCACCGGATTCACATCACGCTGCAGGTGGCCGAGGAGTGTATTCAGCGAAAATCTGTTCGCTATGATAAAAAAGGTGACAATCATTATGATACGATTTCGGCTTTTATCAAAAGTATGCGGGGATCCGATCCCGACGCAGCAGTCTATTATCTGGCCAGAATGCTTCAGGCGGGAGAAGATATACGTTTCATCGCACGCAGAATCATGATCTGCGCATCGGAGGATGTGGGCAATGCAGATCCGCAGGCGCTTGTTCTGGCGGTGGCAGCGGCGCAGGCGGTGGAACGCCTGGGTATGCCGGAAGCAAGGATCGTACTGGCACAGGCAGTGATATACATTGCCTGTGCACCAAAAAGCAACAGTTCCTATATGGCAGTGGATGCTGCACTTGAAGATGTAAGAAACCGAAAAATTGCCACGATTCCGCCTCACCTGCAGGATGCACATTACAGCGGAGCTGCACAGCTTGGACATGGAGTGACTTATCGGTATGCGCATTCCTATCCGGATCATTATGTAGAACAGCAGTATCTGCCGGATGAACTGGCGGATACCGTTTTTTATCATCCGGGCAGCCTTGGTTATGAAAAGAAGATGGCGGAGCGCATGGAATATTTGAAAAACAGAAATGCAGAGGATGAAACATGACAGTTGCTTTTAAAACAGTGCTGGAGCAGATGGCCGCAGGGAATCTGGAGCATGTATATGCACAGGCGGTTATCAGTGTGGACAAAGAAGAGATTGTCTGGGACGGAACCGGAAGACACAGCGGTTCCATTGCTGTTTACAGCAGGAATGAGGCAGAACTGACCGGCACAGTACAGTCGCTTCATCCGGCCTTGATTATGAAGGAAAGCAGTTTTCAGGGGAATACGACATTACATTATGAATTGGTACCGGGACGGGTTCCGGTTCAGGAAGAATGGAGCACAGATGGGATACTGTTGTGCTGGAACGGCGGTGAATATGTAATCCCGCTGCATTTCAGGTCAACAGGAAAGAAAAAGGGTTCTGGTGATGAAATCAGCGGCAGAACTCAGACTGTGCAGTGCGAAGAAAGCCATAAAACGGCACGGAAAAAACTTCCGGAAAATATCCGCAGAGAAAAAACGGAAAGACTTCGTATCACAAAATTGAACCTGGAAAGACTGCTCCTTTTACATCAGGACAGGCAGCAGGAAAAGCAGCAGGAGCTTCTGGAACAGATTACTTCCGGAATTCAGCTTCTTGCCCGTCTGAGGCCGGATTGTGTCCGGTATAAAATATATGAAGCTTTTGCCGCACTGGCTGACGGCAATGTATCCTATGCTTCAAAACTGGAAAGCAGAATCCGCAATGTGGTTACTGCAGCTAAAAAAGAACATTGTATCGAGTACTGCATGCTTTTGAACCTGCAGTATGGAATCGCACTGTATCAGCGTCAGATGCGGGAAGCGGCAGTCAGAAAGCAGCAGCTGGGAAGTTATATTCAGAATGCCATGGACAGGGAACCGAAAGATGCGGATCTGGTTCTTCTTCTGTGCGGTGATTGCCTGCAGCTGGCAGATACAGAACCGGTTGGTTTGTGGGAAGAATTGGGACGTTTGTATCAGCGCGGCAACGCGAGTCCATATCTGTTTGTTTACGGCGCTTTTCTTCTGGAAAATCCTCAGGTGGAACGATTTCTGGATACCGGAATTGACGGATGGGCAGGACACTGCCTGTATGCAGGCATAAAAAATCATATCATTTCTGCAAAAACAGCGGAATGTGCATCTCTGTGCAGACCGGAGCTGTATACACCGTATATATGCAGCATGTATAAAAAACTGTATGATAAGTATCCGTCCAGAGATATGCTGTCAACGTTATGTACTGTAATGATCCGGTCAAATCAGAAAGGCAGCACTGCATTTCCATACTATGAAAAAGCAGTGGAAGAGGGGATGAAAATAGCCAGACTGTTTGATTATTACATGTATACCCTTCCTTCAGGATATGAAAAACCTGTAAATCGTGAGGTTCTGCTGTATTTTGCATTGGATGATTTTGTGAATCCGCAGATTTATACGAGGCTTTTGCTGAATGTACTGCAGTTTTATACGGAAGATTCTCAGATTTATGATCATTATACTTACGGGATGCAGGAATTTGTGAAAAGACAGATCATGCACAGCTGTTGGAGTGAAGATCTGGCTCTTCTTGCAGGAGAAATCATTTCACCGGATAATATTGATGAAGAACTGGCCTGTGCGCTGGTTCCCATGCTGTATCTGGTACAGGTAAAAGCACAGGTTCCGGATGGATATCAGGTTGTTTTTGAAAGCGGAATTTTTAAAGAACCGCAGACAGGGGTGTTTATGAATGGAAAAACCTGTCTGTGTGTTCCTGGCGGAAACGGCAGATTTCATTTACAGAATCGTCAGGGAATAAGAATCAACGGGGTCAGCCTGAAAGTCTATCCCCTGATGCAGGACAGGGAGTTGATGGAATGCTGTGAAAAACTCTGCCCGGATGATGAGATGCTGTTACTGCTGCAGACACATGCCCATATTGTAGAGAAGGAATATGACCGGTGTGATTTCCGGCTTTGCATGCAGTATCTGAAAGATGATTCTCTGGATGATGATTTCCGGAAAGGTCTGCTTGATTTTGTTTTATCTGATAAAAAAGGAAGCTGTTTTGAGAATTCGGATATTCAGGCAGTATGCAGATATTTGGAACTGATGGACAGAGAGCAGATGGCAGTTTTTACGGAAATTCTGATTCGTAAAAAGTATTATACGGAAGCAGCCGGATTTTTGTCAGGTCTGTCGCAGGATTCTGTAGATGACAATCTGCTTCTGGAACTGGCGGAAGCGCTTGTACAGTATCCGGAGAATGAAACTAACACGGAATTGATAAATCTCCTGATCTATCTGTTTTATAAAGGAATTCTGGAGGATATTCTGTTGCAGTATCTGTCACGGAACTGTCAGGGAAAAAAAGAACTGCTTGTAAGTCTGTACAGAGCCTGTCTGGAAAAAAAACTTACCTGTGAGGAACTGGAACAGAAGCTGCTTCTGCGCCTGTTGATGGAGGCTGGAGCGGATATGGATATGATTCAGGAACTGTTTGTTACTGTTGTCAACCGGGAACCGGCAAAGCTGTTGATTCAGGCGGCAGTCAACCGGATCTGTCATGCGTATTTATGTGAAAGCTGTGATATGGAAGCTGATGTTATGGCTGCACTGCAGAGTATGGTGATCCATTCAGGCAATATTTCCAGCCTTACAGTACCATGTCAGCTGGCCTGTCTGAAGTATGATCAGGAGGTTGGGATGGATCATGATACAGAGCGTATTGTTCTGGAAAAGATGTGCGGTAATATGCTGGATATGGGACTGTATCTGGATTTTGTGCAGAGGGCGGCGGCGCAGTACGGCATGGCAGCCGTTCCTGTTATTCAGGTGAATCTTTCAGCTGCCGGAGCATTTCATGAGGATCTTTTTGAAAGGGTTTCCAAAAATCAGGAAGATTTGTGGGCAGAATATTACGTTGATGAAGAACCGCAGACCAGGTATCGGGTGCAGACCCGTCAGGTATATGACTGTCTGTATTCCGCAGAGATCGTTGTGTTTGCCGGAGAAAAAGTATGTTACCGTTTTCATTGCGGGAAACAGGTGACAGAGTGGCAGATTATGGAAGACTGGACTTATATGCCGCAATCTGCTTCAGGGAATGACCGATACCGGAGGCTGCAGGAGATTGCGGTTCGTCTGCATAATGGCGAACCGGTGTCAGAACAGATGAGAAATTATGATATGATGCTGAGGATGATTGACTCTGTTGGAAAGAATGAAGCTGTTCATTAACGGGAGATGACGGTACCGCTGTTCTGCAGCAGTGATTTGTTAGTATAGTGAGAAATCTATTTGGAGAGTTGATAGGAGAAAATGGAAAGATTATATCTTGGGATTGAACTGGATGATTCCGGATGCAGTATGGCATGGCTGAATCCTGCTGACAGGAAAGTCCAGAAACTGCAGGATCAGACAGGTGAATACAGGATTCCGTCCTATCTGTGTTTTGATACCGGACATAACAGATGGTATGCGGGCGCAGAAGCGGAAAAAAAGCAGGGAAAAGAAGGATGCATCGTATTGAACCGCCTGATCACGCTGTTTCAGAGCGGTCAGTGTCTGAAGATAAATGGATCATGTTATACAGATGAGGATATGTTCCGGGAGTATATGAATTATATACTGAAAGAGGCGATGAGGCGCTCCGGTACAGAACAGATTGAAAGCCTTGCAGTCTGCATGGAGAAGGCAGAAATCAGGGATGCTGAGAAAATCAGCAGGCTCTGCAGCGGACTGGGAATAGACCCGATGAATATTCATATTCTGAACAGGCAGGAATGTTTTATGTATTATCTGATGAGCCAGAAACGTGAAATATGGAGCAATGTCAGCCTGCTGTTTGATTACGGTCAGAAGGGACTGTACTGCTACGAAGTCAGTCAGATCAAGGGACTGCGGCCGGTTACTGCTCAGTCTCATATGGAAGAGATCAAAGGTGCACCTTCTGTTCTTCAGCTCAGATATGAGGAAGAGGCCCAAAATGCGGCGGACAGATGGTTTGCAGGTCTGGCAGAGAAAAAGATGTCAGGTAAGATCATCAGCAGTGTCATGCTTTGCGGAGAAGGTTTTGAAGATGTATCATGGGCCAGACAGTTTATTTTGAGTATTTCATCACAGAAAAGCAGAAAAGTTTATCAGGTGGAGGCTTTATATGGAATGGGAGCTGCTTTTGCGGCATATCATATTGCGGATGATCACCGGAACTTTCCTTACCGCTGCATCTGTGAAGGAAGAGTCAGTACAACTGTCAGCATCTTTGTTGATGAACATGGAGAAAATGAACAGATGGTTCTTGTCCGGGCCGGGACAAGCTGTTATGAAGCCAGAACATCCGTTGACCTGAATCTGATCGGCCAGAGCAGTCTGAATCTGTTTGTGAGAAATGCAGGAGCTCAGGAAAGCCGCAGTCTGCCTCTGGATCTTACGGCTTTTATGTGTGACGGAAGGGAACGAACAAAAATCAGGCTTTCCGTTGCATTTTCCGATATGGATTCCATGGTTGTGCGCGTGGAGGATCTGGGATTTGGAGAGATTTATCCATCAACCGGTCGGGTGGTGGAACAGCACTATCATGTTTAGTGTCAGGAGGTACTTTGTATGGGAAGAGTTGTCAGATGTCTGGATACCGGGAAAGTAAAACAGCCCCTGTATGCAGCGGCTGCCGGAATCCATCTGTATTCACTGGAAGAACTGAGTTATTTTCTGCAGCATTTTCTGTATCTGATCGAGGATGATTTTTTTGATACCGGGCTGATACGTTTTCTTCAGGAAGAGATGAACCGCCGCGATCTGGCAGAACTGGTGATTTCCAGAGTATCTCAGGTCAGCCCTGTGGTTCTTGCAGGGGAACTGGCCCTTTCCATAGGGGATATGGATGAAACCGAGCGGAAAGAAATGAAAGAAAAAGTAACAGTCTTCCAGAAATTGCCGGATTCCGGAAAGAAAAAGCTTCAGGCAGATCTTTTTCTGAAACAGAAAGAATATGACCGGGCAGCTGAACTTTATCAGCAGCTTCTGCAGGCAGACCTGCAGAGAAAAATCAGGCTGAATGATGAAGAAACGGGAATGATTTACCGGAGTCTGGGAAGAATCTATATGACGGCATTCGAATGGAAAGCGGCCGGAGATGCTCTGTCAAAGGCATACGGTTATCTTCATCAGGAATCGATCCTTCAGGAATTATATGAATTGTCATGTATCAGTCCCGTACAGGTCTGCGATGAGAATATTTTCTCCGGTATCCATGGCATTACCATGAAAAGCTGGCAGGAGAATTTTAAACGAAAAAAAGATAAGATCGAGAGAGAGGCCGCTTCAGCAGATTATGGAGAAACTGTTTCGGAATTTCAGCAGATGGATGAAAAAAGCGGACAGAATAATGCGGCAGATACGGCAGCGGAAGAACTTTTCGGCAAATGGAAGAAGGATTTTCGCAAAATTTCCAAAAGCTGTTGTCAAGGAGACATTTTTTAAGTATAATAATACGATGTGTGTAATTTTGAAACATGTTTATATTATTGTAATTTGAAAGGAAAACGAAAGTGTCTGACCTGAAACAGGAAATAGAGAGAAGACGGACTTTTGCCATTATATCGCATCCCGATGCCGGTAAAACCACATTAACGGAGAAACTGCTGCTTTATGGCGGAGCGATCAATCTGGCAGGGTCTGTAAAAGGAAGAAAAACTGCAAGACATGCAGTTTCCGACTGGATGGAAATCGAAAAAGAAAGAGGTATTTCCGTTACCTCTTCTGTTATGCAGTTCGAATATGATGGATACTGTATCAATATTCTGGATACCCCTGGTCATCAGGATTTCTCGGAAGATACGTACAGAACCCTGATGGCGGCAGATTCTGCAGTCATGGTAATTGATGCATCGAAAGGTGTGGAACCGCAGACGATCAAACTGTTTAAAGTATGTGTCATGCGTCATATACCGATTTTTACATTTATCAATAAACTGGACCGGGAAGCCAATGATCCCTTTGAACTGATGGATGACATTGAGAATGTTCTGGGAATTGCAACCTGTCCTGTGAACTGGCCCATTGGATGCGGCAAGAACTTTAAAGGTACCTATGACAGGAATACGAGAATCATATCAAAATTTACGGCGGCTGACAGCGGTATGAAGGAAGTTGCAGTTGAGGAAATTTCTGTAGATGATCCGAATCTGGAAGAAATCATCGGATTCCAGTATTATGATCAGCTGAAGGAGGATATTGAACTTCTGGATGGCGCAGGGCAGGAATTTGATCAGGATATGGTCAGCCGCGGAGAACTGTCACCGGTTTTCTTCGGCTCTGCTCTGACGAATTTTGGTGTGGAAACTTTCCTGAAGCATTTCCTTGCCATGACTTATGCACCCATGGCAAGAAACTCCGATGCGGGCCTGATCGATCCTGTTGAGAATCCGTTTTCAGCTTTTGTATTTAAGATCCAGGCCAACATGAACAAGGCTCACAGAGACCGTATTGCGTTTATGCGGATCTGCTCCGGCAGATTTGAAGCCGGTATGGAAGTTTATCATACGCAGGGCGGTAAAAAGATCAAACTTTCCCAGCCTCAGCAGATGATGGCTCAGGAGAGAAAGATTGTGGAAGAAGCTTATGCGGGCGATATTATTGGTGTTTTTGATCCGGGTATTTTCAATATCGGTGATACGATCTGCCAGCCGGGTACACAGTTTGCCTTTGAGGGAATTCCTACATTTGCACCGGAACATTTTGCAAGAGTTCGTCAGACTGATACCATGAAGAGAAAGCAGTTTATAAAAGGTGTCAGCCAGATCGCTCAGGAAGGTGCCATTCAGATTTTTCAGGAATTTAATACCGGTATGGAAGAAATTATTGTGGGTGTAGTCGGCGTACTGCAGTTTGACGTACTGGTACATCGCCTGAAAACAGAGTACAATGTGGAAGTGCGTCTGGAGCAGCTTCCATATGAATATATCCGCTGGATCGAGAATGAAGATATCGATGTGAATAAGATTCAGGGTACTTCCGACATGAAGCGGATTAAGGATCTGAAGGGAAATCCTCTTCTGCTGTTTGCCAACAGATGGAGTGTCGGTATGGTGGAGGAAAGGAATCCTGATCTGAAACTGGCAGAATTCGGACGCTGGTAGAATTCAGGCACTGACAGGATTGACGGTCATTTATTGTCATGTGATTTATTTTGCAGCATTTTTTCATATGATGTTAAGGAGAAAAGTGTTTCAGAGCTGATTCTATGAGATTATTTGATTGTCGTGACAAAGAAGTGGTGAATATCTGTGATTGCAGAAAACTGGGATTTGTATCAGATGTGGAATTTTGTCCCCAGACGGGAGTTATTCAGGCGCTGATCATTCCGGGACCGCCCAGACTGTTTTCCTGCTGCGGAAAAAATCATGAAGTGGTGATTCCCTTTTGCTGCGTAAAACAGTTTGGTGAGGAAATTATACTGGTAGAGATAAATCCAAAGGAACTTTCCGGTACCAGACCGGGAAAACAGGAGAAATAATATTATGAAATGTCCGTATTGTGGTGAAGATAATACAAGAGTAATAGACTCAAGACCGGCAGAGGATAACTGTTCCATCCGGCGCCGCAGACAGTGTGATGCCTGCAGCCGCAGGTTTACGACTTACGAAAAGGTAGAGACAATCCCTCTGATGGTAATTAAGAAGGATAATAACCGGGAGCCTTATGATCGTTCAAAAATTGAAAGCGGAATTATGCGGGCATGTCATAAACGTCCGGTTTCGACCAGCGCGATCAATGCTGCAGTAGATAGTATCGAAGCACAGATTTTTGCAATGGAAGACAAAGAAGTACGCAGTAATACGATCGGTGAACTGGTGATGAAGCAGCTGAAGGAACTGGATGAGGTTGCCTACGTACGTTTTGCATCAGTGTACCGGGAATTCAGAGATGTGAATACATTTCTGGCTGAACTGGAAAAACTGTATCGAAAGCAGGGATGATCTATGGCAGTTTTATCAGCATTTTATCCGGATGAATACCAGGACAGCACGTTTACCCTCGATTACAAGCAGATGTATGACCGGGGGTATCGGGGGATTATCTATGATATTGATAATACATTGGTTCCTCATGGGGCACCGGCGGATGAGAGAGCAATCCGTCATTTCGCAGCTCTGCGGGAGATGGGCTACCGGTTCTGCCTGATTTCCAACAACAAGGAGCCGAGAGTTGCATCCTTTGCCGGAGATATCGGCGGAGCGTTTTATGTATATGATGCGCATAAACCGTCAAGAAAGGCTTATCTGAAAGCGGTAGAGAAGATGGGACTGTCCAGAGATCAGGTATTTTTTGTGGGTGATCAGATATTTACGGATGTTTACGGTGCAAGAAGAGCAGGTATTTACAGCGTACTGGTAAAACCGATTCATCCAAAGGAAGAAATCCAGATCGTATTGAAACGTTATCTGGAGAAGATTGTACTGTTTTTCTACAAATTGCAGAAATCTCAGAAAAACGGGAAAAACAGTTGAAATTGAACTGTTTTTAGTATAAAATGAATTGAACTGTTCTGATATGTGTTCGGAACGGAAAGCCCCAAAAGGCAAGGAACGACTCAAGGAGGAAATTTTCTATGTTATCAGCTGGCGATTTTAGAAATGGTATTACTATCGAATATGATAATAACATCTATCAGATTATTGAATTTCAGCATGTAAAACCCGGTAAAGGTGCAGCTTTCGTAAGAACAAAACTGAAAAATATTATCAACGGCGGCGTTGTTGAAAAAACTTTCAGACCGACCGAAAAGTTTGAAGAAGCACGTATTGACAGAGTTGAAATGCAGTATCTGTACAGCGATGGAGATCTGTTCTATTTCATGGATATGAATACATTTGAACAGATTGGTCTGAATCAGGAACAGATCGGTGATGCCCTGAAATTCGTGAAAGAAAACGAAATGGTTAAGATTATTTCACACAAGGGCAATGTATTTGCTGTTGAGCCGCCTCTGTTTGTTGAACTTGAAATCACAGATACAGAACCCGGCTTCAAAGGTGATACCGCTACAGGTGCTACAAAACCTGCAACTGTAGAAACAGGCGCACTGGTTTACGTACCTTTATTTGTTAATCTGGGCGATAAGATCAAGATTGATACAAGAACAGGCGAATATTTATCAAGAGTATAAGCAAATCACGGCATAATGTGCATGATGATGTGATTGAAAGGCTGGAATGCGGATATGTGTTCCAGCTTTTTTACGAAGTATGGTGAGTGTCGGGGGAAGAAACATGAATAAAATTAAAATGATAGGCATTGACCACAGTAAGGCGACAGTAGATTACCGTGAACTGTTTTCCTTTACACGGGCCGGAGCCTGCCATGCCATGGAAGAATTGAAAGAACGGGATGGAATAGATGGTGTTATCATTCTTTCAACCTGCAATCGCATGGAGCTCTGGGTCAGCGTTGATGCTGAAGTCACTTTTTCTCTGTATGATGAACTGTGCAGGCTGAAAGGTGTTGAAACACAGGAATACAGGGGCTTTTTTACCGAGCGCGAGGGCGATGAGGCGGTCAGGCATCTGTTTGAAACTGCCTGCGGTCTGAAATCCAAGATCATTGGTGACGATCAGATTATTACTCAGGTGAAAAATGCGCTGTCTCTGTCAAGAGAAGTATTCTGCACCGATAAAGTGCTGGAAACATTGTTCCGTACAGCAGTATCAGCAGGAAAAAAAGTGAAAACACAGGTCAGACTGACCGGCAATGATGCATCTGCCATTACGGGGGCGGTTCATAATCTGAAGGCGCAGGGAATTGATCTGGGGAGCATGACCTGTATGGTAATCGGCAATGGAGAGATGGGGAAGCTTGCAGCCACTGCTCTGATCAGAGAAGGGGCTGATGTGACAGTCACCGTGCGTCAGTATCATAATGGACAGGTTCAGATTCCCGGAAACTGCTGCCGCATTAATTACGGAGACCGTATGGAGTATTTGAAATACTGTGATCTTGTGGTCAGCGCCACAGCCAGTCCCAATTGTACGATTAAATATTGTGAGATAACACAGGTACCCAGAAAGAAAGATGTGATCATGATCGATCTGGCTGTTCCCAGGGATATTGACAGGGAAGTAGGGAATCTGGAAGGAATTACGCTCTATGATATTGACAGTTTTGGATTGGAAATCGAGCATGAGCAGCTGAAAAAAGCGACTGCGGAGGCAGAAATGATTCTGCAGGAATTTATTGATGACTTTAATTTATGGTATGGATGCAGGGATCTGGTTCCTGTGGTTCAGCAGGTTTGTGCACAGGCAGCGCAGGATGTGGAACTGCGTCTGACAAAGCCCATGCGCCGGCTCAATGTTTCGGAAGACGAGAAAGAAGAGCTGGAAAAGGCAATTGAAACAGCAACTTCGAAGGTTGTGAATAAAATACTTTTTGGTCTGAGAGATAATCTCTGCATCAGCACATGGCGCGACTGTATGGAAGCAGTAGCCAGGATATATGAAGAAAGCTGACAGAATGAAAGCCAGAGACAGCAGATAAGTATAACCGCATAAAATATGACAGCAGATAAGCATAATAGCATAGACATGTGATGGAAAAAAGTATGATGGAAAAAAATCGTGATACAAGCGGATATTTTCCCATGTTCTTTAACATTGAAGGGAGAAAAATACTGATCGTTGGAGCCGGTCATATTGCTTTACGCAGAGTGGATACACTTCTTTCTTTTGGAGCCGTTCTTACGGTGGCAGCCCCTGTGTGGGAAGAAAATATTGGAAAGTATGAAGAGCAGGGCAGGCTGACTTTGTTGAAAGACACTTATACGCCGGATCTGATTGAATCGGATTATTTTATGGTAATTGCGGCGACGGATAATTCTGATTTAAACAGTGCAATCTGCCGGGAAGGAAAACGCCGGGGGATTTTGGTCAATAATGCATCGGATAAGTCGCAGTGCGATTTTTATTTTCCTGCAATTGTAAGGCAGGGGGATGTGATTGCCGGTGTGTGTGCCGGAGGAAAGGATCACAGACTGGTCAGGCGTGCAGCTGCCGGAATGAGAGACTGGCTGAAAAAGTTTATGGAAGAAGATGGCCGGACCATATAATATCACGAAAAGTAAAAGCTGATCAACAATAACTATTTACAGAAGGAGGATTACTGATGAACAGATCAGAAGAGCTCTTTGAAAGAGCGGTCAAAGTAATTCCGGGCGGTGTAAACAGCCCGGTACGTGCATTCCGCAGTGTGGGAGGTACGCCCAGATTTATTGCATCTGCTCAGGGCGCTCATATTACAGATGAAGACGGAGAGACATATCTTGATTTTATCGGCTCGTGGGGTCCCATGATTCTGGGCCATAATCAGAAGGAAGTCCGTGACAGGGTAGTCGAAGCCTGCATGGATGGTCTCAGTTTCGGAGCGCCTACACAACGTGAAGTGATCATGGCGGAACTGATTTGTGAGATGGTTCCCGGTATGGAAATGGTCCGTATGGTCAATTCCGGTACGGAGGCAGTTATGAGTGCCCTTCGTGCGGCACGGGGATTTACCGGACGCAATAAAATTGTAAAATTTGCAGGATGTTATCATGGACACAGCGATTCCATTCTGATCAAGGCCGGTTCCGGAGTCATGGAAGGCGGAGTACCGGACAGCTCCGGTGTGACAAAGGGGTGTACGGAGGATACCCTTTCTGCTGTATATAATGATCTTGGAAGTGTACAGGCGATTTTTGATCAGTATCCGGATCAGGTAGCTGCCGTAATTGTGGAACCGGTTGCTGCCAATATGGGGGTAGTTCCTCCTGCAGAAGGATTTCTGAAAGGTCTGCGCGAAATGTGCAGCAGATACGGAGCACTCCTGATTTTTGATGAAGTGATTACCGGTTTCCGTCTGGCAGCAGGCGGTGCACAGGAGTATTTCGGGATTCAGGCCGATCTGGTAACATTCGGCAAAATCATCGGCGGCGGCATGCCTGTGGGTGCTTATGGCGGACGGAAAGAAATTATGTCGGTGGTATCTCCTCTTGGACCGGTTTATCAGGCCGGAACACTCAGCGGCAATCCCATTGCCATGGCAGCCGGAATTGCTCAGCTGTCCATTTTGAAAGAGAACCCGGAGATTTATAAAAAACTGAATGAAATGGGAGAATATCTATTTGGCAATATTGAAACGATTCTGAAAGAAAGCGGAGCTCCCTGCACGATAAACCATGTGGGTTCACTGGGCAGTATTTTCTTTACACCGGAACCTGTTGTAAATTATGAAACAGCCCAGAAAGCCGATACAGCAGAATTCGGACGTTATTTCCATTACATGCTGGATCACCATGTGCATCTCGGACCGTCACAGTTTGAAGCTATGTTTGTTTCAGCAGCACATACAAAAGAAGATATTGATCAAACATTGGAATTGATCAGAGAATATTTCAGATCATAAAGATCGTGATTACGGATTACTGATCGGGTAACGGAAGGACGGCCCATCAGAAAATATTTCAGAGATAAGAAAACGCCGCAGCCGGAGTGATTCCGATTGCGGCGTTTTTTCACTGAATCAGCGGTGTTACATATACTTTGAAGATTCGCGGATGATACCCTGGCGGTAGGCATACAGCAGTTCTTTCAGATCGCTGATCTGTTCTGTAATCAGTTTGCCGTCATCGGTATCGGCAACCAGATGGCGGTGAGGGAAGTTTTCAACAATCATATGATCGGAGTGAACATCGTCTTCGTTGGCAATGGCCTCTTCTGTCGAAGTAAAAGGCTTATGCGCGGCGAGAAACATACGCTTGGAATTATAAACAAGCGTATAGCCGGCAATACCGGTCGTTTTCTGATAGGCCTTTGAAAATCCACCGTCGATAATCATGAGCTTGCCGTTGCATTTCACAGGATTTTCCTTGTTTTTTACAGGGACATGTCCATTGATAATGCGGGATTTGGACGGATCCAGTTCAAAAGCAGTCAGGATCTTGTTGATTGTTGCTTCGTCTTCCAACAGTCGGTAATAGGGATTTTTTACTTCCTCCCAGGTACTTTCATCATCAATAAAATAACGTTCGAAAGTAGCCATTTTGTTTTTGCCGAAAAGAGGAGAGTTTTTGTTGCACCAGATAAACCACATGATATCCTGCGCATAGGTTTTTTCAGGACCCGGAGGCAGATAGTATGCTTTGCGGCACAGAGAATCCAGTTCGTCATAAAGACATTTGCCGTACAGATGCTTGTCACCTACCTGCACTTTGATAAAATTACCGTTTTCATCAAAGGGAACACATCCGTGATAAAGCAGATTATTATTGTAAATCAGGTACAGACTTCCTTTGTCATACAGAAAACGTACGTGGCGGTTCAGTTTTTCACTGTGTGTGAAAGCGGAAACAAGCCTGTCCATTACGGCCTCTTCTTCGGGGGTAAGTTTGTAGGGGTCCGCAGGATCAATGGTAGGAAAATCGGTATCATTGAGCTGATAGATCTTTCCGTCCAGATTGATTGTACCGTTTTCATAATCAATTTTCTCCAGAAGAAGCCGGTCTTCCATGTGGAACTCGGGGTGTGCCTTGATTACCTGTCCCTCCAGCTTGAACTGAATGATCGCCATGGCTTTCTGAATCCTCCGGTCGGATTCCAGATCCATTTCGTTGTAGGTTTCCTTATTGTAATGAATGTTGAAATTGGAACCGGGGCTGTTCTGGTAGGTTGCCATAACAAAACGAAGCAGGGGAACCAGATTGATCCCGTATCCGTCTTCAATGATGTCGAGCTCACCATAACGGGCGGCAAAACGGAGAACAACAGCGATGCAGGCCGGGTGTCCGCTGGCAGCGGCCATCCATGTAATATCATGATTGCCCCACTGTATATCAACGGAATGGTAATCCATCAATGTATCCATGATAATGTGAGGACCCGGTCCTCTGTCGTAAATATCACCAAGTACATGCAGATGGGTAACAGCAAGTCTCTGGATGGTCTGACAGAGTGCAATGATGCATGCAGGAGCGCGGCCGATGCTGATCACAGTTGAGATGATAGAATTATAATAATCATCTTTGTCATGGTTTACATCATTCTCGAAAATAATTTCTTCAAATATGTATGCAAAATCCGAAGAAAGCATCTTGCGGACGCGGGAACGCGTGTATTTGGAAGCGATCCGGCAGGTCACCTTTAAAAGGCGGTTCAGAGTGATCTTGTACCAGTCGTTGATATCACTTTCCTGTTTTTCGATGAGCGCCAGTTTCTGCTCGGGGTAGTAAATGAGGGTTGCCAGTGTTCTCTTATCTTTTTCACTGAGCGTATTGCCGAATTCTTCCTCGATTTTTTCCTTAATATAACCGGAACTGTTTTTCAGGACATGAAGAAACTGTTCATATTCACCATGCAGGTCGGATACAAAATGTTCCGTGCCCTTTGGAAGCGATAAAATGGCGGACAGATTGATGATTTCTGTCGAAGCCTTGGAAATAGTCGGGAACCGGCTTGCCAGTGATCGCAGATAACGAATATCCATGATAATCCTATAATCTCCTTTCTTTTAGAATAACAGTGGACAGATGCTGGGTCCTGTCCTGTCAGATGAATTTATCTTACCATATTTATATAAAAAAACAAACTGTTTTTTACAATATTTACAGTGAATACGGATAAAAGTACTGTTTGTTTGTGAAAATAAACAAAAGGGATTGAGTCTGAACAGTATTTAAAAATATGTTTAAGTTAGATTTGAACAGGTTCAGCATGAGAAAATACAGAACATTTGTTCTGTGCACGACTTGACATGTGCACTTATAAGTGGTACAATCTATATAAGAAAACAGGACAGGCTTTAAAACAGTCTGACGGGTAGTTAGTATGAACATGAAGATTGTATTTTTTGATATTGATGGAACTTTATATTACAGAGGGGACAGACGCGGGATTCCGCAGAGTACGCTGGAGGCAATCAGGCAGCTTCAGGCAGATGGGAATCAGGCGGTGATCTGTACCGGCAGATGCATGTCCTGCATAGAACCGTATATACAGAATATCGGATTCGACGGATATATCGCAGGATGCGGAACACATATCATCCATAGGGGAAGAGAGTTATGGTATCAGGTCCTTGACCGGGAGTTTATCAGGCGTATGAACAGGCTGTGCAGAGAAGAACAGATGATGCCGGTATTTGAAGGAAGCAGGTACCTTTATGTGGATGAGCCGGAGCAGCCGGGAGAGACACTGGAGTTTTACCGTTTTTATAAAAGATTTTATGAGGGAAAGGTACGGCCGGTTGACTGTGAAGCGGATGATATCTGCAAGCTGACAGTAAGACTGAACCCGTGGGATGAAAAAGGTACTTCAGAGCAGGCGTATATTTCATCCGACACAGCCGGAAAAGAGCGGATTATGTCTCTGGCCTTTTCTGCAGGTATGGAAGCTCTGGATAAAGGCAGTTCTGTGGAGATTTTCCCGGCAGAGTGCGGAAAGGGAGCGGGAATCCGGCGTTTTCTGACTCTGACAGGCTATGCAGAAGCGGATACGTATGCTTTTGGTGACGGGATCAATGATATTACCATGATGGAGCAGGTGGATTTTGGGGTTGCTCTGGGACATGCCGATCCGGAACTGGTGAATGTCTGCTTCTGTGAAACAGATGACCTTTATGAAGACGGGATTTACAATGCCTGCAGGAGGCTGCATCTGATATCATGACCCTGTCCGGCTTCAGGATGTATTTTTTGAAAGACACCCTCTGTTTTGGCCTGTTTTTGCCAAAAAAAACAGAATATTTATTTGCAACTTTGGTAACATGATGTTATAATCAGGGTAATGCGGACTGGTAATCCGCAACCCATTGTTAAAATGAACAATTTATATACTATCTAGGAGGAATTTCCAATGGCAAGAAAAATGAAAACCATGGATGGTAACCATGCTGCTTCCCATGCTTCTTATGCTTTTACAGAAGTTGCAGCAATCTACCCTATTACCCCTTCATCCGTTATGGCAGAAGCTGCTGATGAATGGGCAACTGCAGGAAAGAAAAACATCTTCGGTCAGCCTGTTCAGGTTATCGAGATGCAGTCTGAAGCAGGTGCAGCAGGTGCTGTACATGGTTCACTGGCAGCAGGCGCTCTGACTACTACCTATACAGCTTCTCAGGGTCTGCTGTTAATGATCCCCAACCTGTACAAGGTAGCCGGCGAACAGCTTCCCGGTGTGTTTAACGTATCCGCACGTGCGTTAGCATCCCATGCGCTGTCAATTTTCGGCGATCATTCCGATGTATATGCATGCCGTCAGACCGGATGTGCTATGCTTTGTGAATCCAGCGTTCAGGAAGTTATGGACTTAACTCCCGTTGCTCATCTGGCAGCAATCAAGGGTAAAGTTCCTTTCATCAATTTCTTCGACGGTTTCAGAACATCTCACGAAATCCAGAAGATCGAAGAGTGGGATTACGAAGATCTGAAAGATATGCTGGATATGGATGCTCTGGCTGAGTACAGGAAGCATGCTCTGAATCCCAATCATCCCTGCCAGAGAGGTTCAGCTCAGAACCCTGATATCTTCTTCCAGGCAAGAGAAGCATGCAACCCCTACTACGATGCATTACCTGCAATCGTTCAGGAATATATGGACAAGATCAACGCCAAGATTGGTACAGACTACAAGTTATTCAACTATGTAGGTGCTCCTGATGCAGAACAGATCATCATCGCTATGGGTTCTGTATGTGAAACAATCGATGAAACAATCGCATACATGAACGCAGCAGGCGCTAAAGTTGGTGCAATCAAAGTTCGTCTGTACAGACCTTTCTCTGCTGAAGCTCTGGTTGCAGCTATTCCTGAAACAGTTAAGAAGATCACTGTTCTTGACAGAACAAAAGAACCCGGTGCTATGGGCGAACCCCTGTACCTGGATGTTGTTGCAGCATTAAAGGGAACAAAGTTTGAATCTGTACCGGTATTTACAGGCCGTTACGGTTTAGGCTCCAAGGATACAACTCCTGCTCAGATCCTTGCTGTTTACAACAACACTGAAAAACAGAAATTCACAATCGGTATCGTTGATGATGTTACAAACCTTTCACTGGAACTGGGCGAAAACCCTGATACAACTCCTGCTTCAACAATCAGCTGCAAGTTCTGGGGTCTGGGTGCCGATGGTACAGTAGGTGCAAACAAGAACTCCATCAAGATTATCGGTGACAATACAGACATGTATGCTCAGGCATACTTTGATTATGACTCCAAGAAGTCAGGTGGTGTGACAATTTCTCACCTTCGTTTCGGTAAGGAAGCTATTCACTCTACATACCTGATTTCCAAGGCTAACTTCGTAGCATGCCACAATCCTTCCTACGTACGTAAGTACAACATGGTTCAGGATATCAAGGATGGCGGTACATTCCTGCTGAACTGCCCCTGGGATATGGAAGGTATTGAAAAACATTTACCTGGACAGGCTAAGAAGTACATTGCTGATCACAACATCAAGATGTATGTAATCGATGGTGTTAAGATCGGTATTGAAACAGGCATGGGTCCCACACGTATCAACACCATTCTGCAGTCCGCATTCTTCAAACTTGCCAACATCATTCCTGAAGATAAGGCAATTGAGCTGATGAAGAAAGCTGCTGCTGCAACATACGGACGTAAAGGTCAGGACGTTGTAGAAAAGAACTGGGCAGCAATCGAAGCAGGTGCTAAGCAGGTTAAGGCTGTTGAAGTACCCGCAAGCTGGGCTGACTGCGAATATGAAGAACTGGGCAAATCCGTAGAAGGTGATTCCGATGTTGTTAAATTCGTTAACAATATTCAGATCCCGATCAATGCACAGGAAGGCAACAAGCTGCCTGTATCCGCATTCAAGGATTATGTAGATGGTACAACACCTTCAGGTTCTGCAGCATTTGAAAAACGTGGTATCGCTGTTAATATTCCTGTATGGGATTCTTCCAAGTGTATCCAGTGTAACCGCTGTGCATATGTCTGCCCTCATGCTGTAATCCGTCCTGTTGTTATGACAGAAGCAGAAGCAGCTGCAGCTCCCGCAGGCGTAGAAACAGTTCCCTGCACAGGTCTGAAGGAATTCAGATACACCATGACAGTATCCGCTTACGACTGTACCGGATGCGGTTCCTGTGCGAACGTTTGTCCTGGCAACAAGCAGGGTAAGGCTCTGGAGATGAAGAACTTCGAAGCTAATGCCGGTGTTCAGGCTGGTTATGACTACGGCTTAACAATTCCCAAGAAACCCGAAGTAGCTGCCAAGTTTGCTGCTGCAACCGTAAAAGGTTCTCAGTTCAGACAGCCTCTGCTCGAGTTCTCAGGTGCATGTGCAGGTTGTGGTGAAACACCCTACGCTAAGTTGATCACACAGTTATTCGGTGACAGAATGTACATTGCCAACGCAACAGGCTGTTCTTCAATCTGGGGCAACTCTTCACCTTCTACACCTTATACTGTAAACGAAAAAGGACAGGGTCCTGCATGGGATAACTCCTTATTCGAAGACAATGCTGAGTTTGGTTACGGTATGTTACTGGCTCAGAACGCAATCAGAGCACGTCTGAAAGAAAGAGTAGAAGATATCGTTGCTAACGGCAATAATGAAGCTGCTGTTGCTGCAGGTAAGGAATGGCTGGATACATTCGCTTGCGGTGCTACCAACGGTGCTGCTACAGATAAACTGATCGCTGCATTAGAAGCCTGCGGCTGTGAAAAAGCTCAGGAAATCCTTGCTGAAAAAGACTTCCTGTCCAAGAAATCACAGTGGATCTTCGGTGGTGACGGCTGGGCATACGATATCGGTTTCGGTGGTGTTGACCATGTATTAGCTTCCGGCAAAGACATCAACATCTTCGTATTCGATACAGAAGTATACTCCAATACAGGCGGACAGGCTTCCAAGTCTACTAACGTTGGTGCTGTTGCACAGTTCGCTGCAGGCGGTAAGGACGTTAAGAAGAAAGATCTGGCTGGTATCGCTATGAGCTATGGTTATGTATATGTTGCTCAGATCGCTATGGGTGCTGATTACAATCAGACTGTTAAGGCTATCGCTGAAGCAGAAGCATATCCGGGACCTTCACTGATCATCGCATACGCTCCTTGTATCAACCATGGTATCAGAAAGGGTATGGCTAAGGCTATGACAGAAGAAGCTGAAGCAGTTGCATCAGGATACTGGCATCTGTTCAGATACAACCCTGCTCTGAAGGAAGAAGGCAAGAATCCTTTCAGCCTTGATTCCAAGACACCCGATATGTCTCAGTATCAGGATTTCTTAAAGGGCGAAGTTCGTTATACTTCACTTGCTCTGAAGAACCCTGAAAGAGCTGCAGATCTGTTTGCTAAGTCTGAAAAGAACGCAGTAGATAAGTATGCTCACCTGCAGAGACTGGTAGCTCTGTATTCAGTAGAGGAATAATCTGAAAAGATTGTATCATACGTATAAAATATAGCTGACGAAGGTGCAGAGGGATTCAAAATCGTTTCCTTCTGCATCTTTTTTGTTTTTTCGTAATTTTTTTACAAATAACTACTTTATATTTTGATTGATTTAGTGTAAGATATATTAAGTCAGGAAGAACAAACCGGAGGTCAGCATTAAGGTTTATGAACTGAGGACTCTGTCCGGGTCTCTGAATTTTAGTGCGCCGGTCAATTATGGAACTGGTAGTATACTGAAAGGATCTTGAAACGCTGATGTTAAAAAAAGAAAATTATGTTGAAAGGACAAAGGATAATTTCAGACAAGGTTACAATTGCTGTCAGGCAGTCCTTCTTGCATATTGTGACAGATATGGGATTGACAAGGACCTGGCATTAAAGATTTCGTGCTCATTTGGTGGTGGTATGGGCAGGATGAAAGAAGTATGTGGTGCAGTTTGTGCCATGGCAATGATTGCAGGATTGGAAACCGGCAATACAGATCCCAAAAATATTGAAGCAAAGCAGGAAAATTACGAGATGGTCCGCTATCTGATGAATGAATTTAAGAAGGAAAACGGCAGCATTTACTGCAGTGAGCTGACTTCGCTGGAAGGAAATGAAGTCATGACCAAAGTTCAGGAACGCGGCGGACGCTACTATAAGAAAAAACCGTGTCTGGAATATCTGGCGGATGCTGCACGAATACTGGAGAAGCAGTTTATTGACTAGAAACACAGGAATCGTTGCCTGAGATTCCTGATGCAGTGTCCGGCTGGAATCCCGGAGAAATGTTTGATGCAGACACAGATGAAAAAAGCCCATATCCCATAGAAATCCATATGCTGACAGGACTACAGCATTGATTTCTTCAGGATATGGGCTTTTGCTTATCATGTAATACCGGTTCAGAAACGGCAGAAAATAAAATCACGTTTCCATGGCTTCCCGCGCATGATTAATGAAAATATTACGGATGGAAGGATATTCACCGATTCCTTTCAGATGGCATACCACCTCATAGCCTTCACGCTGGAAGATATTTTTCCAGGAGTCTTCTTCATCACCGGCCATGTCATTAATGGCATGATCGCCGGCAACGATCATGAAAGGCGCCAGATGGACTCTGGCAGGAGAAAGGGCTTTGACCAGCTTGACCAAGGTGTCAATGGAAGGATAGGCTTCCACCGTTCCCATAAAAATGTTGCTGTGCCAGTAATCCTTCAGTGTAAAATCAAGAGCGGCATACACGGTGTTGGTAAAATGTACCGTGCCATGGCCCATGAAAACAAGCGCTTCATTGTCGGGAATATCCGGATATTCGTTCTTGATGGCAGCAATCACGGCCAGATTGTCATTGGTGGATGATAAAAGCGGATTCCCGAATCGAATGGAATCAAAATGCTCTGCGAAAGAGTTCACTTCCGAAATCATGATATCATTCTCAATACCGTTCAGGATATGAGTGGGCTGAACGATCAGCTCCTGAATTCCGTCTGCAATCATCTGTTCTACTGCATCAGTTACAGTCATGATACGGATGCCATCACGCTTCAGAATCTTGCGGATGATCATTTTACTTGTCCATGCTCGATATATGGTGTAATCAGGGAATGCCTGACGAAAATCGTCTTCGATTTTGTCAATGGTTTTTTCGCGTGCTTCATTGATGCTGGTACCAAAACTGACAACCAGAATGGCTTTTTTTCTATCGCTCATTGGTAAATCCTCCTGAATTAAACTAATAAAATTGTAACATTCTTTTGCAATGGTGTCAAAATCTATTTGACAGAACATGTTTCTATGTTACAATATATTATGCATTTTAGGAATAATGGAACGAGGAACTATGAATGAAAATTGTTAATATTGGCAGCCGTGAGAGCAAACTGGCGGTTGTTCAGTCTGAAATGGTAAAAGAATATATCAACAGCCACAATCGTGATGTGGAAGCAAAACTGGTGACCATGAAAACAACCGGCGATATTATTCTTGACCGGAGTCTTGATAAAGTGGGAGGAAAAGGGCTTTTTGTAAAAGAACTGGACAAGGCGCTGATGGATGGGAGAACCTGTCTGTCCGTACACAGTCTGAAGGATATGCCCATGGAGATATCTGAGGATCTTCCGCTGATTGCATTTTCCAGAAGAGAGGATCCAAGGGATGTACTGGTACTTCCTGAAGGAAGTACAGAAATTGATTTTTCACGGCCTGTGGGATGCTCCAGTCTCAGACGGATGCTGCAGTTCAAAAAACTGTATCCTCAGGCGGAGTTTGCCAATGTACGCGGTAATGTGATCACACGGCTGGCAAAGCTGGACAGCGGTCAGTATTCCGCTCTGATTCTGGCCGCAGCAGGTGTGAAACGGCTTGGGCTGGAACATCGGATCAGCAGATATTTTGATCCGGAAGAAATGATACCGGCAGCAGGACAGGGAATCCTGGCGGTTCAGGGTCGCGCGGATATGGAATATGATTTTCTGAATGGCTATAATGATCCGGAGGGCGAGATGGCGGCTCTGGCAGAGCGGGCTTTTGTAAAAGAACTGAACGGAGGCTGTACATCGCCGGTGGCAGCTCATGCGCGGATTCAAAACGGTACGATTTATCTTAAAGGGCTGTATTATGATGAAAAAGACGGAGGACATCTGATCGGAAGCATAACCGGACCGGCAGATAAAAAAAGTGCGTCTGAACTGGGACGGGAGCTGGCTGCACAGCTGCGTGAAGAATATGAACGGAAGCATATCGGTTAATTGGACAATATCGGCTGGATAGGACAATACCGGCTGGATAGAACAGTATCGGCTGGATAGACAGCATCAGTTAAAAGGAAAGGAATACAGAGATATGAATAAAGGAAAAGTCTGGCTGGTAGGAGCCGGTCCCTCGGATGTGGGATTATTTACATTAAAAGGAAAACAGGTTCTGGAGCAGGCAGAAGTAGTGGTTTATGATGCACTGGTAGGTCATGGTGTGCTTGCCATGGTACCTAAGGATGCGGAGTTGATCGATGTGGGGAAACGTGCCGGACATCATACCATGAAACAGGAACTGATCAATCAGGTGCTGCTGGATAAAGCACTGGAAGGAAAAAGAGTGGTCCGTTTAAAAGGCGGGGATCCTTTCCTGTTTGGGCGCGGAGGCGAAGAACTGGAGCTTCTGGCCGAACATGATATACCGTTTGAGATCGTACCGGGGGTTACCTCGGCTATTTCCGTACCGGCCTACAACGGGATTCCGGTTACACACCGTGATTTCTGTTCTTCCCTGCATATCATCACAGGTCATAAGAAAAAGGGCAATGAATACAACATTGATTTCGAAGCACTTGTACGCACGCAGGGTACTCTGGTATTCCTGATGGGAATTACGGCCATGGAAGATATCTGCAGAAATCTGATGCAGGCGGGGATGTCTCCGGATATGCCGGCTGCTGTTCTGCAGAAAGGAACTTCTGCACGCCAGAAGCGGGTCGTTGCCACTGTGGGTACCTTAAAAGCTGCATCGGATGCGGCAAAAATCGAAACTCCGGCTATTATTATTGTTGGAAAAGTCTGTACCGTGGCAGATCAGTTTGCATGGTATGAAAAACTGCCGCTGCAGGGCTGCCGTGTGCTGGTAACGCGGCCGAAAGAACTGGCTTCCCGTATGGCAGACCAGCTTCGGGAAAAAGGTGCGGAGGTGGTGGAACTCCCTGCAATTCAGACAGAGGCGATCACCGACAATGCACCGCTTAAACAGGCGATGGCATCCATTGAAAAATATCAGTGGCTTGTTTTTACCAGCCAGATCGGTGTGAGGATCTTTTTTGAAGCCCTGAAAAAGGCAGGGGTTGATGTGCGCAGAATGGCAGGCATGAAGATTGCTGTCATCGGAAAAGGAACAAAAGCAGAAGTAGAAAATCACGGCATGTTTGTTGATCTGATGCCTTCTGTTTACGATGGAGAATCCCTCGGACGGGAACTGGCGGCAGTCTGTCGGGGCGGTGAACATATTCTGATTCCCAGAGCGAGAATCGGCAGTCAGGAACTGATTCAGGAACTGGAGAAGGCAGGAAATCTGGTGATCGATGACATTCCCACCTATGAAACGGTTCTGGTGGAATCTCACCTGATCGATGAGAAGAAGGAATTTGCATCCGGCAATATGGATTACGCCATATTTACAAGTGCTTCCACCGTACGTGGCTTTGCAGCGGCAACGCCCGGTCTGGATTACAGCATGGTGGAAGCCGTGTGTATTGGAAAACAGACAGCAGCAGAAGCGGAAAAGCTTGGCATGAAAACACATATTTCCAGGGTTGCGTCCATCGCATCGGTGGCACAGCTGACAGAAGAACTGTTTACAGAGAAAAAGAAAGGGCAGGAAGCTGCAGTCAGGAACTGATTCAGAAGTAGAAAGAAGCTGATTCAGAAACAGAGAAAGACATTGATCCGGCAGCTGAAAAAAGGCTGCCGGAAGTTTATAGAAAAGAGGTAGATAACATGTTAATCAGACCCAGAAGATTGAGAAAAGGCGATACGCTGCGCCGTATGGTCAGAGAAACAAGAGTGGACAAATCTTCTTTAATTTATCCCATGTTTGTAAAAGAAGGTCAGGGAATCGTGGAGGAAATCGACACCATGCCGGGTCAGTTCCGCTACAGTGTGGATACCATGGGACGGAAACTGGAGGATCTGCAGAAGGCAGGCGTGAATGCGGTTATGTTTTTCGGTCTCCCGGACCATAAGGACAGCTGCGGCAGTCAGGCATACGATGAAAATGGTATTGTACAGAAGGCACTTCGTGAGGCAAGAAAACAGTATCCTGATATGTATCTGATCACAGATGTCTGCATGTGCGAGTATACCGATCACGGACACTGCGGTCTTCTGACGCCGGATCACTATGTGGACAATGACAGAACACTGGATCTGCTGGCACGTACAGCCGTATCCCATGTGGCAGCCGGAGCTGATATGGTGGCTCCTTCCGATATGATGGACGGCCGTGTACTGGCGATCCGTGAAGCACTGGATGCCAATGGATATCAGGAAACACCTATCATGTCCTACGCCGTGAAATACGCATCTGCATTTTATGGACCCTTCCGTGATGCAGCCGGTTCTGCACCTGCCTTCGGCGACCGCAAATCTTATCAGATGGATTTCCATAACCGCAGAGAGGCGCTGAAGGAAGCCATGCTGGATGTGGATGAAGGTGCAGATATCATTATGGTAAAACCTGCTTTATCCTATCTTGATATTGTTCGCGAAGTAAAGGATATGACAGACGTTCCCATTGCCGCCTACAGCGTCAGCGGAGAATACTCCATGATCAAGGCAGCAGCAAAGCTGGGCTATGTGGATGAAGAAAGAATCATCAGCGAAACAGCCATCAGCATGTACCGCGCCGGTGCGGATATTCTGCTGACCTATTATGCAGAAGAAATCGCATCCTGCATGGACCGCGGTATCATCGGATAAATGAACACGACGCGAAGCTCTGATACGATACGGATTTCTGTGCGGAATCTGGTGGAATTCATTTTCAGGAGCGGCGACATCGACAACCGCAGGACCGGTGCGAAGGAAAAGCAGGCCATGGAGGCAGGCAGCCGGCTGCACCGGAAAATCCAGCGGCAGATGGGCAGCACCTACGAGAGTGAAGTAAGTTTAAAGCAGGAAGTGGAAATGGAAGATTTCCGGATCCGGGTCGAGGGGCGCGCAGACGGCATTTTCAGCGAAAAAACATCGCATTTTCTGAAAAAAGTTCCTGACCGGGAAGAAATGGATTCGGAAGATGCGGTGTTTTTTCAGTCGGAGACGCTGTATGTAATTGATGAGATCAAGGGCATTTACCGGGATCCGGGGAAGCTGAAGAAACCGGTGCCTGTTCATAAAGCACAGGCCATGTGCTATGCGTATATATATGCGCTGCAGAACCACCGGAGTGCCATGGGTGTTCAGATGACCTACAGTCATCTGGAAACGGAAGAAATCCGCCGCTTCTATGACTGCTATACATTTGCGGAACTGGAAAAATGGTTTCAGGAGCTGATGGGGCAGTATGAGCGGTGGGCGAGGCTGGAACAGGTGATGAAAAAAGATCTGCGGGAAAGTCTTTCGGGGATGGAATTTCCCTTTCCCTACCGGCCGGGGCAGCGTAAGCTGGCGGTGTCCGTATACCGCAGCATAGAACAGAAGGCAGAGCTGTTTATTCAGGCCCCCACGGGAATCGGCAAAACCATGTCCGTGCTTTTTCCGGCGCTGAAGGCCATGGGAGAAGGGCTGGGGGAGAGGGTATTTTATCTGACAGCCAAAACCATTACGCGAACCGTGGCGCAGGAGGCATTTGACATCCTGCGGAGCCGGGGGCTGAAGATCCATTCGGTCACCATTACAGCAAAGGAAAAAATCTGTCCCATGGAGGACTGCGTCTGCAATCCGGAGAGATGTGAAAGGGCGAAAGGGCATTTTGACCGGGTAAATGAGGCACTTTACGATATGCTGTCCCATGAGGTGTGCATGAACCGGGAAAATGTATCGGTTTATGCAGACCGTTATCAGGTGTGTCCCTTTGAATTTAATCTGGATCTGACGCTGTGGTCTCAGGGAATCATCTGCGATTATAATTATGTGTTTGATCCCAACGTATATCTGCGGCGTTTTTTCGGGGAAAATGTGCAGGGAGACTATATTTTTCTGGTGGATGAGGCACATAATCTGCCTGATCGGGCCAGAGAAATGTTTTCTGCGGCGCTGGTGAAGGAAGATGTGCTGAAGGCCGGAAAGCTGATGAAGGAAATTGCGGATGTTCCCCTTACGGATACGCCGGACGCTCTCCGTGCGGCTGCCAGATCGTCCCGTGCGCTGAAAACGCTGAACAAGCAGCTGCTTTCTTTGAAAAAAGAGACGGATCAGGTGATGGTACTGGAAGGTATCAGCCATCTGTATGATCATTCTCTGCGTGCGCAGGAATGCATCAGCAGTTTTCTGGAAGAAACAAGGAATCAGGCCGATGAAGATCTGCTTGATTTCTTCTTTGAACTGCGTCATTTCAATGCCATCTGCGAGATCCTCGATGACAGCTACGTGCCCTACTGCAGTGTGGAGGGCGGACATTTTCAGGTAAAACTGCTTTGCGCCAACCCGGCGGTGAATGTGCACAACTGTATCCAGCGGGGCATCAGTACGGTGTTTTTCTCTGCGACCATGCTTCCCATGCACTATTACAGGGAACTGCTGACAACGGATGAACAAGCGTATGCCGTTTATGTGGATTCTCCCTTTGACAACACCCGCCGCCTGCTGGCGGTGGCGGAAGATGTGAGCAGCCGTTATACCATGCGCAATCCGGTGCAGTACGGAAGAATTCTCGATTATATCGTTCAGGTGACAGCCCGCCGTACCGGTAATTATCTGGTTTTTTTTCCATCCTACCAGTACATGATGGAGGTGGTATCCATTTTTGAGGAACGGTATGGGGAAACTGCACCGTTTCGCCTGATCCGGCAGGAACAGGGCATGTCGGAAAATGACAGAGATGCCTTTCTGCAGGAGTTTGCGGGAGTACAGGAAGAAGAAGGAGAAAACCGTTCTCTTGTGGGATTTTGTGTCATCGGCGGTATTTTCTCAGAAGGCATTGACCTGACCGGAGAGCAGCTCATTGGCGCGTTCGTGGTCGGAACAGGGCTGGCGCAGATCAGTACGGAAGGGGAGCTGCTGAAAAATTATTTTGAAAAACAGGGGAAACGCGGGTATGATTATGCCTACCGATTTCCGGGGATCAACAAGGTGTTTCAGGCAGCCGGCCGGGTCATCCGGACAGCCGGGGACAGAGGTGTGGTCGTTCTGCTGGACAACCGCATGCTTCTGGAGAATCATGTCAGGCTGTTTCCCATGGACTGGGACAATTATCAGGAAGTGAATGTTCGCACGGTAGGAAATGTGGTAGAGCGTTTCTGGGGAAGGGAGAACGACTGAACTCCCTTCCCGGGAAACATGCCCGGCACTTTCATCAGGCATTGTAGAAAATCAATGTAAAATAGATGACCGTATGCCCATCGAAATTATAGCTGAGTCCGGCCTCGGCAGCTGTCTGCATGATCAGGATCCCGTGGCTTTCAATAGTTGCAAAACGCTGCTCGGGATGACGGCAGGGTGCGTCGGGATAGGAACAGGTTTCGCACTTCATGCATCCGGTGGTCAGAGTCAGCGTTTCGCCGAACTCCTGCTTCATGCGTTCGGTCAGCTCCCAGGAAACCTGTTCATGATCCCGGCGGGCATTCAGACAGCCCTGAAAATCAGCAATATCCGGTACATCGGCAGCAGTGGTAAATAAAAGCACATGTGAAAAGCACTGACAGCGCTCCATACATTCCTGGATCGTTCCGATTACAGGCGGACATGCCCATGAATGACCGTAGCGGGGACATTCATTCTCACATATAAAACGTACTTTTTCAGAAAAAACAAGCTCATCCCTCTCCAGCAGAACATATTCGCAGACAGGGAACTCCGCAAGCAGATTCTCCACCTGTTCACGATAATCAGTATTCATAACAGTTAAACCTCCCCCAATGTTTGTTTTACTCACGTGTATCTTAACATAATGGAAAATAAAGGTAAAGAGTGTGAATTATTCAAAAAAATGTTTGCAATTTATTTCAAAAAGTGCTTGCAATTTGTTTTGAAGTGTGCTATATTATCTGAGTCGACAGCGAAGCGGGTCGACAGACAAAGAAATAGGGGTATCGCCAAACGGTAAGGCACCGGACTCTGACTCCGTCATCTCAAGGTTCGAATCCTTGTACCCCTGCTTGGAACTTCAGGTTCCGGCCGGTCTTCCGGTTCACAATTTCATATATGTTTTAGGGGTATCGCCAAACGGTAAGGCACCGGACTCTGACTCCGTCATCTCAAGGTTCGAATCCTTGTACCCCTGCTTAAGCCTGCAGATTACTGCAGGCTTTTTTGTATAATGGGAAACTGTGTTCCCTATTATACAAAAAACGCTCCGCGGGGATCGCACTGCGGCGGAAAGGAAACTGCCTCTTTGGAGAAAATTTTCTTTACAAATCGGTGATTTGCTTATATAGTAGATAATATGTGCGGGGGGTCCCGCAGAAAAAGGAGGCAGGCGTTATGGAGAGACTGATGAACAGACTGAAGCTGATATTGAAACAGCAGGAAGTCCGTATTACCGCAGCCCTGCAGCTGTTTTTCTGTTTTATGGCCATTACTCTGGCTGTACGAAATGAATTTCATACAAATCAGAAAAAACGCAGAAAGGCAGTGCGCAGAAAGTAATATCTGCGCTGTTGTTCTGAAAGAAAGGAATTAGATTTATGTCAATGGATTTATTAATTGAAAAGATTGTAGAGATGAAAAACCCCACGGTTGCAGGTCTTGATCCGAAGCTTGATTATGTCCCCGAATATATTCTGAAAGAAGCATTTGCAGCATCTGATGATCCTCTGGAGGCAGCGGCCAATGCACTGCTGCAGTTCAATAAGGGACTGATCGATGAATTATGCGATATTGTTCCTGCTGTAAAGCCTCAGGCAGCATATTATGAGATGTACGGCTGGCAGGGGGTCCGCGCTCTGGCCCGTACCATTGCCTATGCCCATGAAAAAGGCATGTATGTCATCACCGACGGCAAGCGCAACGATATCGGAACAACCATGGAAGCATATGCTGCAGCACATATCGGTAAAACAGCTGTAGGCGATCAGATGATTGCTGCCTTCGGCGGGGACTGTCTGACAGTCAACGGTTATCTGGGCAGTGACGGTATCAAGCCTCTGTTAAAGATGTGTAAAGAGTACGATAAAGGTATTTATGTGCTGGTCAAGACATCCAATCCTTCCTCCGGCGAACTGCAGGATCAGAAGATCGGGGACAGAAGTGTCTATGAAGTGATGGGTGAGATGTGTGAAAAATGGGGCGAAGAGGTTCCCGGCAAGTACGGTTATTCCGCAGTAGGTGCCGTTGTGGGTGCTACTTATCCTTCCCAGCTGGAAGAACTGCGTGCGAAGATGCCTCATACATTCTTCCTGGTACCCGGCTACGGTGCGCAGGGCGGCGGCGCAAAAGATGTAAGCTACGCATTTGACAAAAGAGGTCTGGGTGCCGTGATCAACTCTTCCAGAGGCATTATGTGTGCATATAAAAAAGCCGGTGTGGATGAACATGACTATGCAAAGGCAGCCAGAGCAGAAGCAATCCGCATGAGAGAGGACATTCTCGGAGCAATCGGAGATATTTCTTTATAAAATCCGGACACAAAGTGAATAGGATAAAACGTGAACACGAAGTGAAGAAAGAAGTAACTGTTCGTCGCACTTTTTATATAAATCTGCCTGGCCCTGAACAGTTACAAAATGAAATTGAAGGTGAAAATATGAAACTGTTATCAATAGCGGTTCCCTGCTACAATTCTGCAGCCTACATGGATCGGTGCATCAAATCTCTGCTGAAAGGCGGGGAAGAGGTTGAAATCCTGATCGTAGACGACGGCTCAACAAAGGATAATACGGCAGAGATCGCGGATCGTTATGCAGAGAAGTACCCGTCAATTGTGAAAGCCATCCATCAGGAGAATGCAGGCCACGGCGGTGCAGTCAATGCAGGTCTGGCCAATGCCACAGGGCTGTATTTCAAGGTTGTGGACAGTGATGACCACGTGAGCACCGGCCCTTACAGAAAGATCCTGGATCTGCTCAGAGAGATGTCGGCTCAGGAGGATCCGGTGGATATGGTGCTGTCCAACTTTGTATACGATAAAGTGGATGCGGAACATAAGATGGTGATGCGCTACCGTCATGTCCTGCCCCGCAACCGGGTCTTTACATGGGATGAGATCGGACATTTTACTCCCGGCAAATACATTCTCATGCATTCTATCATCTACCGTACACAGGTATTAAGAGACTGCGGTCTGGAGCTTCCGAAGCATACATTTTATGTGGATAATATTTTTGCGTTCCAGCCTTTTACTGCTGTAAAGACCATGTATTATCTGGATGTGAATTTTTACCGGTATTTTATCGGCAGAGAGGATCAGTCGGTCAATGAAAAAGTGATGATTTCGCGGATCGACCAGCAGCTGCGGGTAAACCGGATCATGATCGACAGCTATACCCATGACCGGATCGAAAGCAGAAAGCTGCGAAGCTATATGCTCAGCTATCTGACGATTATTACATGCATCAGTTCGATTCTGGCGATCCGCTCGAAAGATCCGGAGAATCTGAAGAAGAAAGCGGAGATCTGGGCATATCTGAAGGAACATAATCCCAAAGCATACAGAAGGATCCGTTTCAGCCTGCTGGGCATTGCCATGAATCTTCCGGGCAGATGGGGCAGAAAGATTGCAAGCTGGGGTTATGCAGCAGCGCAGAAAATATACGGATTTAATTAGAATAATTAGAATAAATTCAGGTAACTGTTCAGATAAAAAGCGGTTTTTCGTATGAGAAACCGCTTTTTCCGGCAGTAAAGACAGAATATATTAAAAATCATATGCCGTCCGGCGGGCGGCGGAATGGAGTGTTTATGAGATTCAGACCGTGCATTGATATTCATAACGGAAAGGTAAAACAGATCGTGGGCGGCAGCCTGAAGGATTCAGGCGATTATGCGGTTGATAATTTTGTATCGGAAAAGGATGCAGCATGGTTTGCCCGTTTTTACGAAAAGGACGAACTGAAGGGAGGACATATTATTATGCTCAATCCGGTCTCCTCTCCCTGGTTTGAAGCAACCAGAGCGCAGGCGGAGGCAGCCCTTGGGGCCTGTCCGGGAACCATGCAGATCGGAGGCGGCATTCATGCGGATAATGCAGAGGCTTATCTTGAAGCGGGAGCCTCCCATGTCATCGTAACCAGCTATGTATTCAGGGACGGCAGGATCAATCTGGAAAACCTGGAAAAAATCCGCAGACGGGTTGGCAGAGAGCATCTGGTGCTGGATCTGAGCTGCCGCAGGAAGGACGGGACCTATTATATCGTAACGGACCGCTGGCAGAAATTTACCGAAGAGGAGCTGACACCCGAATTGCTGGATGAACTGGCAGGAAGCTGCAGTGAATTTTTGATCCATGCAGTAGATGTGGAAGGCCGCGCAGGCGGAATCGAGGAAGGCGTAGCCCGGATGCTGGGAGACTGGGGGAAAATACCGGTCACCTATGCCGGCGGTGTATCAGGTTTTGAAGATCTGGAGACACTGAAAAAACTTGGCCGGGAAAAAGTGGATGTCACCATCGGAAGCGCGCTGGATCTGTTCGGCGGGAGCATGCCCTATAACAAAGTACTTTCCTTTTTCAGGCGTTAAAATTACTGTTTAGAGCCACACCTTAATGGAACCTTAATATCTTAATATTCTTTTAATTGGCTATTTGGCGAAACCTGTGTTAATATAATAACGGTATGTCGAAATAACGGCAGACAGGAGGAAGAAATATATTATGATTGATGTGAGAAATGTCAGTAAGTGTTTCGAGAATACGCTGGCAGTGGATCGGGTATCATTTCAGATAAAGGAAGGCGCGGTATTCGGACTGATCGGGATCAATGGATCGGGGAAAAGCTCGCTGCTGCGCCTGATGAGTGGAATCTACAGAGCCGATGAAGGTGTGATTCTGGTGGATGATCAGCAGGTTTTTGATCATGTCCCGGCCAAGAAGAAGATTTTTTACATATCTGATGAACAGTATTTTTTTGAGAATGCAACGTTGGTGGATATGCGCAATTACTACCGGATGATCTATGAGGATTTTGATTCGGGGCGGTATGACCGTATGGTGCGGGATGTGGAACTGGATCCTTCCAAGAAGATCCATACCTATTCCAAGGGCATGCGCAAGCAGCTGAGCATGATCGCAGGGGTATGCGCCGGTACAAAGTACATGCTTTGTGATGAGACTTTTGACGGTCTGGACCCGGTGATGCGGCAGATGGTCAAGAACCTGCTGGCTTATGAGATGACACACCGGGAGTTTACGCCGGTGATAGCCTCCCACAACATGCGGGAACTGGAGGATATCTGTGACCATGTGGGCCTGCTTTATAAAGGCGGCATGCTGCTCTCCAGAGATGTGGAGGATATGAAGCTTCATATCCATAAGGCGCAGTGTGTGTTCCGGGAGGAAGAGGATGCACAGAAGGCTTTTGAGGAGCTTGAGCTGGTCAGCCATGAGTGCAGGGGATCCCTGCATACAGTAACGGTGCGCGGACACCGGGAGCAGCTGGTTTCAGCAATTACAGCACAGAATCCGGTATTTTATGAGATCCTTCCCCTCAGCCTGGAAGAAATCTTTATCAGTGAAACGGAGGTGGCAGGATATGATATCAAAAAAATTATCGGCTAGAAAGCTGTTTGAACGTCTTCTTGCTCAGGAATGCCTGCGCAATATCTGGGCAGGAGGGATTTTCACCATCGCGCTGATATTTGCCCTCCCTGTCAGTGTGGCCCTTGATCTGGGGCAGTACATGCAGGAGACATCTGTCAGCATACCTGAAAGTTTTCTGCTGGAATTCATGAGCCGGAACGAATGGCTGTATCTTATGATATTTATCATGGCTGCAGCGGCTGCCCTGCTGGAATTCGGATATCTTTTCAGCAGGAGCAAAGTGGACTTTTATCATTCTCTGCCCATAAGCAGGGGTATGCAGTTCTGGTACCGTTATCTGACAGGTTTTGTGCTGTTTGCAGTGCCTTATGTGATCCTGTACGGCAGTGCGGTACTGGTAGGCATTGCCCATGGCGCCATAATCGTCGGATATATGAAGGAACTGGCATTGCTGGCTTTTCTGTATCTGGTCTTTTACTGGATATTTTACTCGGTCAGCGCAATTGCTGTTCTGCTGGCAGGAAGTTATCTTTCCAGCATCATAACGCTTTTATTTCTGCATTTTGCAGGTCCTGTATTCTGTGCTCTGTTCAGGGAGTGTCAGTCCCTCTTTTTTCAAACCTACGTGGATACGGGCAGACCGCTGCTCTACGGTGACGGAAGCGCTGTGACGATCTGTCTTGAAGTGTTGAACAGGTACGGCACCACAGGGTATTATGATGTATTTTCAACATTGCTTCTGTTTGGGATGGCAGTTCTTCTGCCTGCGGCAGCCTCCGCACTGTTTCTGAAGAGACCGGCTGAGAAAACCGGCTGCGGACTGGCTTATCCGGCTGCAGGACCGGTGATCAGTTTCCTGACAGTCACCATGATCGGTGTTATGACGGGTATTTTTCTGAGATCCATGTCTTACAACAACAGCGATTTCTGGCTGTATCTCGGCATTGTGGCAGGCTGCATCATCATGCACTGCATTATGCAGATGGTGCTTCAGCTGGATTTCCGGGCATTTTTCAATCACAGGCTGTCCATGATGATCTGTACCGGATGTGCAGTTATATTTATGTGCATTTTCCGGTTCGATCTGACGGGATTCGACACATGGCTTCCGTCCGAGGCGGAGCTGGATTCTGCAGGAGTCTCCCTGTCGCAGCTGGAGTATTACCGCAATTACATTAAAGAGTACACACAGGAAGAGTACGAAAAGATGCTCGACCAGGAGACGGTGTTCAGCTATTCATACACCAACCAGGAATTATGCAGTATATTGTCCCAGATGAATCTGAAAAATGTTCAGCCGATCCTTCGTATGGCAGAAAAGTCCATGGAGATTGAAAAGTGGGATGATGATTGCGGCACCATGGTGGTCTGCTTCCGGCTGAAAAACGGAAGATCTGTTTATCGCTGCTATACGGTGAAGATCACGGACAGTTTCGCAGAATGCAGTGAGATATTTGCCATGGACCGCTATAAGGAATCCCTTTATCCTGTCCTCACAAGAGGGGAGGAGAACTGTACGGTATGGATCAACAACGGCTTTTCTGAGAATAAGATGAAGCTGAGCCTTGATGATGCACAGTACATTACGCTGCTGCGTACATATAAGCGGGAACTGAAGGATCTGACCATGGAAACCATGTGCAGCGAGGAACCGGTACTGTATCTGGAATTTGCCCAAAGTCAGAATGATTACTATAATTCCTATCCTGTGTATCCGTCATTCAGACATACGCTGACGCTGTTAAAGGGATACGGTTACGAACAGACTTCCGTATACGATTCCATATACAAGGCCCGGATCCTTTATGAAGAACAGAGTGAGATGGACAGTGAAAGCTATCTGACCGGCTCAGAGGCGGCAGGTTTTACTGAATGGGACGATCTCAGTTCTGCTTCAAGTCAGTACAATACCCTATGGACAGAAGATGAAAAGCAGCTGGAAGTACTGAAATCCTGTCTGGTATCTGCAATGGCCAGCAATATCAATCTGACGCTGAAAAGCGTTGAGCCGGGATTTCATGTGACTGCCTACATGACGGATACAGAAACAGGTGAAGAGATGGTATCGGATTTTTTCATTGAGAAAGGGAAGGTACCGGATTTTCTGGAGAAACTGAAAACGAAGGCCGGACAGAATGTGGGATGACGAAGTGATCATCCGGTTCGGTTGAATAAAAAGGAAAATTATAAAGAAGGCGCATATTATGGTAAAGACAAATGCAATGCGTATTCTGGAGCAGGCAGGGATTCCCTACCGGGCTCAGGAATATGAATTTGACGAGGATCATCTGGGAGGAGATCATGTGGTGGCCCAGCTGGGTCTGGATCCCGATACCTGCTTCAAGACACTGGTGGCCAGAGGTGAGAAAAAGGGAATTATGGTATTCTGTATTCCCGTCAATGAGGAGCTTGATCTGAAAAAGGCAGCTGCGGCGGCAAAGGACAAAAAGATCGAGATGGTTCATGTGAAGGAACTGCTGGGACTGACGGGATATATCCGGGGCGGCTGCTCTCCTGTGGGCATGAAGAAAAAGTATCCCACATATTTTGAGGAAACAGCACTGCTGTTTGACGAAATCTATCTGAGCGGCGGTGCCAGAGGCGTCCAGATTATTGTTAATCCCGAACAGCTGATCGAATATCTGGGGGCAGCAGCCTGCGAGATTGTGAAATAACTCTTTAAAACAGACCTGCAGAGTCTGCAAAATTGTGAAATAACATGATTGACAAGCAGCGAATTCTGGTTTATTCTTTGATTGAAATTCAGGAGATTCTAAAAAGGAGTTTACGATGTTAGAAAAGATTACAGAATTATTGGTAGACCAGCTGGGTGTTGATGCCGCAGACGTAAAAGAAGACACATCTTTCAAGGATGACCTGGGAGCAGATTCTCTGGATCTGTTTGAGATGGTGATGAATCTTGAAGAAGAATATGGTATTGAAGTACCTGCGGAAGAACTGGAGAACATTGTAACGATCAATGATCTGATTCAGTATCTGGAATCAAAGGGCATTACCGAATAATCAATTGCATCAGAAGATAAACATACACCGGGATTTATCAATGTATGACAGGGAGCTGTAAACAGAATTTACAGCTCCTTTTCTGTACCCGGGGCTGAAAAATATATTTTTTGCCAAAAAGATTCTAAACACATAATAAATACTTTGAAGATGCGGAAATCTATGTTATAATTTAGCGTTGATACTAATATTTTAATGAGGAAAAAAATGGTAGATATACATGTGCATATTCTGCCGGGTGTGGATGATGGCTCGCCGGACCCGGAGATTTCTCTGGAGATGGCGGAACAGGCTGTCAGAAGTGGTGTCAGGCATCTGGTCATGACACCGCACTGCAACATTCCGGAGATGTTTGATAATTATAATGATGATGATGTGATACGAAGCAGGATGGAGAAATTCCGCAGACAGGTGAAGGAAGCCGGAATTCCTCTGGAGCTGTATACGGGCATGGAGGTTTTCGGGACGCCGGAGGTGCCCTTCCTGCTGAAAGAAGGACGGCTCATGACAATTAATGATACAGGATATCTGCTGATTGAATTCCCGTTTGCAGGATCACCTGATTATGCAACGGATATTCTTTCTGATATCTGCAGCATGGGCTATACGCCCATTGTGGCTCATCCTGAGAGATATGAATACGTGCAGAAAGATCCCGGACTTGTGGATTACTGGATCCGTATGGGCTGCGGGACGCAGATCAATAAGGGAAGCCTGCTGAAACGTTTTGGCAGACTGCCTTTTTCCTGTGCCTCCTGGCTTTTGGAGGAAGGGATGGTCAGCTGCGTTGCCAGCGACGCGCATCACTGCGAGTGGAGAACTACCTATATGGATGAAGTAAGGATGGTGCTGGCGCAGGAATATGGCGACGATTATGCGGATTTTCTCACCAGAGTGAATCCGGAACGAATTCTCGAAGGAAAGGAACTGCTCTGGCCGATCGCGTGACAGGCAGAAAGAGGTAGTATATGAAATATATCAGAATCCTTGTGGTAACACTGTTTATTTTATCACTTGGCAGTTATGCAGGACTGCGTTATTATCATGAACTGAATCTGGACGGGAAAGCGCCTGAGATTACGTTTGATACAGACCGGATCGAGGTCAGCGTGGAAGATCCGGAAGAGAAGCTTCTGGAAGGAGTAACCGCTTCAGACAATAAAGACGGTGATCTGACAAAGGATATCATTGTGGAAAATATCGGTCATTTCATGGCAGACGGAAGCAGAACGATCACTTATGCAGTCTGCGATTCTTCCAACAACACCGGTCGGGCTTCCCGTACACTTACCTACAGTGATTATTCACCGCCCCGTTTTTCGCTGGAAGAGGCGCTGCGTTTTCCTGCGGGCAGTGAGGTTGATGTTCTTGATTATCTGAAAGCAGAGGATTGTCTGGATGGGGATCTGACCAACCGTATCCGCCGGACAGATGGATATCTATCTTCTCAGCCGGATACAGGAACCTATAATCTGGGGTATCAGGTATCCAATTCAGCAGGTGATGTGGCAGATATTGACCTGAAGGTGGAAATCTACGAAGCTTCCGACAGCTCCTGTACACCTTCCATCAATCTGACCGATTATCTTGTCTATATCAAAAAAGGAAAGCTGTTCAATCCCTATCAGTATATGGAGGATGTAACCATCGGCTCCAGAACATTTGATATTAAAACATCGTCCAGTGAGAGATCTGCAAAAGAAGGTGAAAAAACGGAAGGACTCTTCGGAGACCTCAGCAACAGGAAAGAAGGCGATGCAGTTATAGAAGAACTGCATTACAGTGATATCTATATTGATAATCCGGTTGATGTGAAAAAACCGGGAACCTATACGGTAACATACACGTTAATTACGGAAGACGGATTTACCGGCAATGCGTCGCTGTCTGTAATTGTTTACGAATAGAGGGAGGTTACATTGAGCGAGAACGAAACGATAAAATCAACCCCTGCAGGGGCAGAAAGCAGTATCTTTTCCAATCTGGATTATTATACGCTTCTGAAAGACCTGCTGAAAAACTGGTGGGTCATCCTGCTGACAGGAATTACGGTCGTACTGTTTGTCAATACATATGTTTATCTGCCCTATGCGGGATATAAACCCATGTACACGTCATCCTCGACGGTCATGGTAAAAGGGACGGCCAGAAGCGGCAGCAGCTACAGTTATTATTCGGGCAATGCGGAAGCATTTGCGAATATTCTGACGGATGAGTATATCCTTCAGGAAGTTGCAGAAGACATGGGATTAAAAAAGCTGGATGTGGAAGTAACGGCGGATATTGTTGCAGAAACCAATCTGATCTCTCTGTCTGTGCGCTCCGATAAACCATCCACCTCCTACCGGGTTCTGAAAGGACTGATGGAACATTATCCGGATATATCGGAAATGATGTGTCCCGGATATGTGCTGGAAGAGCTGATTGCGCCGGAATATCCCTCCGGCCCTGACAATACCTATGATATCAGCGGCAGAAGCAAAAAGTATGCTCTGCTTGCCATGGCAGCCATGGCAGCTCTGATTCTTCTGATTTCGTGGTTTTATGACAGTGTAAAAAATGAGCGGGATGTGGAGAACAAACTGGATACCAGACTGTATGCAGCCATATATCATGAACGGAAAAACAAAACGATCCGTATGATGCTCAGCCCGCGAAAGCGGAAGAATAAAAAAGCTCTTCTGATCACTTCTCCGGTGGCCAGCTTCGGTTTTGTGGAAAGCTACAGACGTATGAGAGAAAAAATCATCACACGCTGCAGCCGGAGCGGAAAAAAAGTCATACTGGTCACCAGTATGCTGGAAAACGAGGGGAAATCAACCGTAGCTGCCAATCTTGCTCTGGCTCTGGCAGGTGTTTCCGATAAAGTTCTGCTGCTTGACGCTGACCTGAGAAAACCTGCACAGTATAAGATATTCGGACGCGGTGAGGAAGAAGAACGGTCATTCAGTGAATATCTTCTGGGAAAAGCAGCTTTAAGAGAGTGTCTGGTCCGTGACGCGGAAAGCGGCGTGTATATGATCTGCGACAGAAATCACCATTCAGATTCCAGTGAAATCATTGAACACGGCCGGATGAAAGAACTGATCCGTACCATGCGGGAGGAGATGGATTACATCATCATCGATACCCCTCCGGTCAATATGGCGGCCGATGCAGAGACTCTGCTGCAGTATGCGGATTATTCACTTCTTGTCATCAACCCGGATCATGCTCCCACGCAGGCGGTCAACGACTGCATTGATCTGATGAGGGACGGTCATGCCAGACTTCTGGGCTGTATTCTCAACAATATTTATACCCTGCCGCTGGTGATTCAGCAGTACACCGGCATCAATGTGGCCGGTATCGCCGGAGGAAATTACAGCGGGCGCGGAGGTTACGGCAGCAGCTACGGATACAGCTATGGTTACGGCAGAGGCTACGGATACGGTTCAAAGGAAGGGGTCGGACAGAAGTCTTCAGAAAAACCGAAAAAGAAAAGAGAAACATACCGGGAATCATCTTCCGGAGAAGATTTTTTTGCTGAACGGGTCGATGAAATCACGGAACAGGAGGATTAGAGTGTGGAAGAAAATAAAGTAAATACATCTGAACCGTATATATCCGGTCAGTCCGGGCCGGAAAAAATCGATCTGTTCCGTATGCTGGCAGATATGTGGAAAGGAGTCCGGTCAGGCTGGTGGATTCCTTTGATACCGGCGCTTCTGGCAGGTATATTGTTCTATGTCCGGGCAGACAGAAGCTATACACCCATGTACCAGACCGCATCCACTGTTTATGTGGCCATGGCATCCGATCAGGAGAACTCCTACCAGAATATGCTGACAGCTGATCAGATGGTAACAGTATTTCCTTATCTGCTTCAGAACGGCGTTCTGACGGATGCTCTGGAGGACAAGCTGGGAACAGATGAACTTCCGGGTCAGATCAGTATATCTGCGGATCCCAATACCAATCTGCTGACCTTTACGGTCACCGGCCAGGAACCGGAGGAAATATATGAACTGCTTCAGGCAGTAGTAGAAGTCTATCCGGATACGCTGGAATACATTGTAGGACCTACGGAGTTTACCGCTTTTCGCGATATGGGAGTTCCTGAAGAACCGGTGAATTCCAGGCCTTCCGAAAAGGCTTACATCCTGAGTGCGGGAAAGAAAGCAGTACTGATCTATCTGGCAGGCGCAGCCCTGCTCATGCTGTATGGTCTCAGCATCCGTACCATATCCACGGTACAGGAGATGAAGCAGTATCTGAATGCTGCATATCTGGGAGCTCTGCCGTCTGTAAAATTCAAAAAACGCAGCAATCAGCAGAGAAACCAGCTGACGATGGATAATTCCCGGATCCCCTTTGCCTTCGGAGAGTCCATGCGCACGATCCGCACCCGGTTTGAGCGGGAAGCAGAGAAAAAAGGAAGCCGGACTGTTCTGGTGACCAGTACCATTCCCGGTGAAGGAAAAACGACGGCTGCTGTCAATCTTGCCATATCGCTGGCGCTGGCAGGTCATAAAACACTTCTGGTGGACGGCGACATGCGCAATCCGTCCATTGCAGGGACTCTGCAGATAGACAGCGGCAGGGAAGGACTTTCCGAAATCCTTACCGGCAGGAATGAAACGGAGAATGTAATCACCAGACTGCCGGATTCCGGGCTTTTTGTCATCACTGCCGGTGAAATTACCCGCAGGTCAACAGACATACTCTCATCGGAGGCCATGAAGGATTTTCTGGAAAGTGTCAGAGATTATGCGGAATATATCATTGTAGATACTCCGCCGGTCATGATACTGGGGGATTCCATGGCTCTGGGCAAATATGTAGATGGATGCATCTACGTGGTACGCCGTGACCTGGCAAGACGGCATCTGATCATAGATGGATTTTCACAGATCGCGGAGAATGGCTGCCGTATTCTGGGAACCGTGCTGAATGATGCCACGGAGAACAGCACCGGATGCAGCGGTTCATACCGCTCCTATGGCAAATACGGTGGATACGGAAGATACGGTTATTATGGCAGATACGGATACGGAGCCGGGAAAGACAAATAAAGACAGATAAAGAGAAGAAAGACGGCCAAAAGAAGACAGTTGAAAGATGTTGATGAAGGACGGTTATCGGTAGAAAGGAAGAAAAGGATAAAGATGGACGTAATCAAAAAGATATATGAAAATCCTGTTAAACAGAGCCGTATGCTGCTGCTGGTGCTTCTGGATATATTATGTGTACTGGCTTCCGGATATCTGGCTCTGGCAATCCGTTTTGATCTGATTTCGCAGGAGATCGAACCTGAGTTTATAACTTCTTTTTTAAAATATTCACCGCTGCAGATCATAACGGTGCTGATTCTGTACTATGTATTTCACATCTATCACAGCCTGTGGGAATATGCAGGTTACAGGGAATGCATGAATATTGTCTGGGCCTGCCTGGCAGCAACTGTGATACAGTGCATCGGCATGCATTTTCTGGATATGCCTGTACCCAGAAGCTATTATCTGATGGCAAATGGAATACTGGCGATTCAGACCATGGCAATCCGGCTGGGCTACCGTCTGCTGCGTCTGTATGCACACAAACATATGGAGAATAAGATCGACCCTGCTGCAGCTGCGGCCAGACTTAAAAACATCATGATCGTGGGAGGCGGTCAGGCCTGCATTATGCTGATCAAGGAAATCCGCAACAGCGGTTTCCTGAACCGCAGGGTATGCTGTATCATTGATGATGATCCCATGAAAAAGGGGAGGTATATTCAGAATGTGCAGGTGGTTGGCGACAGAAGTACAATCTGTGAGATGGCGGAGAAATACGGAATCGATCAGATCATTGTGGCCATGCCTTCCGTAAAACGCAGTGAAATAAAACGGATCCTGGAAATCTGCCAGCAGACAGGATGCGAGCTGATGACGGTTCCGGGCCTGTACCAGATCATTAAAGGCGATGTGGGTGTTTCCAATCTGCGGAGAGTGAAGATTGAAGATCTGCTTGGCCGGGAACCGGCGGAGCTGGACACGGAATCCATTATCGGCTATGTAACCGGCAAGACGATCATGGTCACGGGGGGAGGCGGTTCCATCGGTAGCGAACTCTGCCGCCAGCTGGCCGCACACCCTATCAAACGCCTCGTTATAGTGGATATCTACGAGAATAATGCCTATGACATCCAGCAGGAACTGAAAAGAAAGTACCCTGAACTGGACCTTCAGGTGCGGATTGCTTCCGTGCGGGACGAACACCGCATGAATGAGCTGTTTGAAACATTCCGGCCGGATATCATCTATCATGCGGCAGCTCATAAACATGTGCCTCTGATGGAGGACAGCCCCAATGAAGCAATCAAAAACAACGTGGGCGGCACCTATACCATGGTCCGTCTGGCAGACCGCTGGAACGTTCAGAGATTTGTACTGATCTCAACTGACAAAGCGGTCAATCCCACCAACATCATGGGGGCCACCAAACGGATCTGCGAGATGATCATACAGACCTACAACCGCCGTTCGGAGACGGAATATGTTGCGGTACGGTTCGGCAATGTACTGGGCAGCAACGGCAGCGTAATCCCGTTGTTCCGCCGGCAGATACAGGAGGGCGGTCCGGTAACCGTTACCCACCCGGACATTATCCGCTACTTTATGCTGATATCGGAGGCTGTGGCGCTGGTCCTTCAGGCAGGAGCCTACGCAAAAGGCGGTGAGATATTTGTACTGGATATGGGCGAACCGGTCAGAATCTATGATCTGGCTGAGAAAATGATCCGTCTGCAGGGATACCGTCCGGGAGTTGAGATTGAAATCGAGATCACCGGTCTCCGGCCCGGTGAAAAACTGTATGAAGAACTGCTGATGGATGAAGAAGGGATGCAGGATACTCCGAATAAACTGATCCATATTGGCCGTCCCATCGAACTGGATGAAGAACAGTTCTTTCCCAGAGTAGAGAAGCTGATTGAAGCCGCCCATGAGGACGGAAACAATATCAGGGAACAGGTCAGTGAACTGGTAGACACCTATGTATGGAAGAAACCGGCAGACTGTGATGCCTGAATGCCCATAATATCCTTGCATATGAGAATATTTGAGACATAGCGATTGTTATGTCTCTTTTTTTATGCTCTTTTTCCTGAAGCTGACTTTTTAAGACTGCTGCCCTTGGTCTGTATGGTGTTGAACTGACCTTTCAAAAATCTGCGCAGTCAGGGTATTTTGTCCGCAGGTGTTTTCCTGTGGACAAAATACCCGGGGGGGGTATACTGAAAGCACAGTTTTTTACACTTTCCGGGGATTTGGCCCGGGGACAGGAGGTATTTATGAAGAATGGATGCAGGTTGAGTTTTAGAAAAAGGGGTGTGATTCTGCTGCTGGCATTGTGTCTGATGAATTCATCTCTGGTGCCGGAGATGGACAATGAATGGTTTCAGGTGGGAACGATGGAAGTTCAGGCGGCAGAAGTATATCAGCACTTTTACTTTCAGGGCGGGCTGGTGATGCTGCCGAAAACATCCTTATCTTATCCGTGGACGTATATGAAAAAAGGCGATAAGCTGCAGTTTGCCGTAAAAAGCAACGGCACGCTGTATGTAGGATTTACCAGAATGTCGGATAAGAAGATGTTTGGAATCAAACGGAGCAACAATTTCTCCACGACATTTATCATTCCTTCATCTGATTATTACCGGGTTTTCATCATCAACAATTCAACAAGGATCGTATCACTGAGGGGACTTGCCCAGTGTGTACGATAGGGACAGGGCAGGTGAAAATGTATGAAAGAACGTGAAAAAAGTATCATGGATGACAGGCAGGATATCATGGATGAAAGAGTACTGAGTACACTGACCACGGCCCATACGGAGCTGAGCAGACAGGAAGCAGAAGCAGCGGAACAGGCCATACGGAATCTGTCGGATACAGAGGAAGAACGTAACTGTTAAAAACAACTATTTTACGTTTGTTTTATAAAATTTTGTCTGGATCTGAACAAATATATATTAAAACAGTAATGGTATGATAGATATTTTTTATCCACTTTGAAAAAAAGCGTTACCTTTTATCTGTTTTTCGGGATAAACAATAAAAGGGAATAAGGAAGGCTTTTGATTTTTATGACAGAAAACGGAAATTTCTGTTATAATTGACGCAGATGATAATGGAGCAAAACATGAAAAGCAATTCTAAGTTGATGAAAAAGTGGATAAAGCAATATTTTAATCTGGTTTACCATTATGCCTGTTTTATATGCAATGACCGTTCTCAGGTTGACAGAGTCGTTGACCGGACCTTTAACAGCATGAGTGAAAACACCCTGAAACTGAAAAACAAAAATCCGGATGAGATAAAAGAATGGGTTCTGCAGATGACCCGATATTATATTCTGAAGGAAATATATGACAGTTTGGAACAGGGCGAAAATATATCAAGTAAGTATAATTCACCGGATACGCTTGATCCTGAAAGAATCCGAAAATTAATCAAACAATACGAGGAAATGAGATGAGTAAAAAACAAAATCAAAAAGATGAAGAGTTTCTGAGATCTGTAAGGGAACAGCTGTATATTGAAACTTTCGAAAAGGATGTACCGGATTATTCACATGAGAAAGTGGAAACACTGGTGAAGATGCTTGAACTGGAAGAAGGGAGTGATGAACAGGAACTGGAAGAAGCACAGAAAGCATTCGAAGAACGATTCCGAAAGAACACAGAAGAAAAGAACAGAAAGAATAAAAAACAGAATCATACATACCGGAAAAGGATTCTGCGTACCGCTGCAGCTATGCTGGTGATCGTTATGCTGGCGGATATTACTTCGGAGGCGGTGATGGACAAAAGTATCTTTCATATGATCAGCTGGTGGGAGAATCAGATGTCAATCGTGCCGGGAGAAAGCAGTGAACCGGAGATGAAAGATTTTCAGGAAAGCGAAACACGGGTTTTTACCACTGTTGAGGAATTTGCCGAAGAATTCGGAGATGATTTTTTGGTTTGTACGTGGTTGCCGGAGGGGGTGGAACTGCGGGATATTTTATCGACACGGATTGGAAATGCTTATAATTATATCTGGGAATATTATTCTGGCGAGTGTGATAATGTTATTTCTGTAAGAATGTATAAAAAAACAGAGAAAGATATAGCTGGATTAACGGGAACTCAAATTAAAGACAGTGAAACTGTAAAACTTGATAATGGCATTGATGCCGAAATATGTGCATTAAAAGATAATGAATGTTTAGTTGCTTTTGAATATAATGGATGGTGGTATACAATTTATGTTGGTAAAAATGAAAAAGTAACTAGATTAATGTTAGGAGGAATGGAAAAGTATGAATAGAAAATTAGTAAAAAAAGTTATATATTTTATTTTGTTAGTAAGTTTGATTTTTTGTTTTGAAATAACTGCTTTTGCAGAAGAAGATGATTCGGAACCAATTGATATTGAACAATCCAGTTTTACTGAATATGATGATGTTTTTTATAGTGTTGATGAATTCGAACAGTATGTTGATGGAATTTATAATGTTAGCGAGAATGCGCGTACTAATATGACAGGCGTGATTCGTTTGGGAAAAACTGGTAGTAAATTATTTGCAAGTTATTCCACAGTTTATTCATATCCGGTTGACAAAATTGGTGTAAAAAATATTAAGTTGCAGTATAAGGGTTCACTTGGAATTTGGCATGATATTACTACTTTAGATAATCGATATAGTACAAATGCATCTGCTTATCAGGGGGGATTCTCCTGTACTGGTGTGATTGGCAGAGTTTACCGTTTAAAAGGAACCCATTATGTTATTGATGGCAGCTACACAGAAACCAGAAATAATGTTACAGACACTATAACATTTTAATATCATTTACTATTCCCAAAATCAGTTGCCAGCTATATAAATCCTGACCAGAGTTCGAAGTATTCAGTTCCTCAGTGAATATTTTGGACTCTGTTTTGGATTTTTGTTATTTATACCATCAGTCAAACCTTCAGTTGGATCAGTATTTACAGATAAATCAATGCATGTAATTGGGAAAACGATAAAATATAAACATGTATAATATAAGAGTGAGAAGTAATCAGGTTAAGAAAGTCCTCAGGGAATAGAGGGGTAAAAACTATTCAAACATTTGCGGATTAAAATATTCAAATATGGATTCCGGAGAATGTTGACGAGCATGACATGCAATATCTGAGAAGTGAATTCGTTCCTGTGTGAGATTTTTTCTCACGGTATATTGATGACTTTAGAACTTTGTGATATATATTATATGAGAAAAAATTCGTGGAGGTTATATAAATGATATATGAGTTCTCTTTTGAAAATTATCGTTCGTACAGAAATGAAGCAACTATTGGTTTTCTTGCTAAACCGATTAGTGAATTTGAGGATACTCTGATAAGAACTAAAGGTGAGGATGCACTTTTACCAGTGTGTGCAATATATGGACCAAATGGTGGCGGAAAAAGCAGTGTGATTATGGCAATTGAGGAATTGCGGCAAATTGTTATGCAGCCGTTGCTTCAGTTGGCATTTATGAAGAAAAAGAATGAAGAATTGGGGGATGCCCCTATTGAGCAATTAAAGGATGGATTGGCAGATATCCATATTACTTCTTCATATTACAAATGGGATAAAGAATACGCTGATAAACCGACGAAATTTAATATTCTATTCCAAATTGATGACTACAAATACCGATATGAACTTGAGTTAAAGAAAGAGGATATTATTGTTGAAAATCTCTATATGGAGAAAGACGGTTGCATTGAGGTGATATTTGAAAGGGATGAAGAAGGCGTATTTTTATGTGATAAATTAGAAAGTGTAGATATGGAAAACATCAATGAGAGTTTACCGATTCTTTCTTATATAGCAATGTTTAAAAATATAGATATAATAGATCGCGTATTTAAATTTTTTATGCAGATTAAGGTTTTGAATTATGATAAACCTAATATGGATAGAAAAATTTTTGTTAAGCAGATTGAAAAAGATAAAAAACGGGTATGTTCTGTGCTGCAATCAATGGGGATTGATATTTGTGATATAGAAGTTGTATATGATGATGATGGATCGATAAAGGAAATCTATACAACGCATCTGCTTTCATCTGGAGAAACGACAAAATTATGTCTTTCTGAAGAATCAGGGGGAACAAAAAAAATAATTAGTATCATCCCGATCTTATTAAAAGGAATAGAGCAGAATTGTCTATTTTTGATTGATGAATTGGATGCAAAATTACATCCGTTGCTGCTTCGCAGGATTATTGAACTGTTTACAGATAAGAGAATTAACAAAGGAACAGCACAGCTGTTATTTACATCGCACGATCTTACAACAATGAGCAAAGATGTGTTTAGACGGGATGAAATTTGGTTCTCAGCAATAAATGCATATGAGGAGTCGGTTTTATATTCACTTGTTGATTTTCGAAAGGAAGGCGGAAATAAACCGCGAAACGATGAAAATTACAGTAAGCAGTATTTAGAAGGGAGATATGGAGCTGATCCGTATTTCAAAAAGCTTGTTAATTGGGAGGTGCCGGAGTGAGTTTAAAACCCAAGAAAAAAAGTGATGAAAAAAAGCTTAAAGCTAAGATGAAAGTCAAAGAGAGCAAAATGGATTCATTGTCTGTTCTTCCTCCATATACGATGATAGTAAGTGAAGGAATTAAAACTGAACCGTTTTATATTCAGGGTATTGTTGATAAAATCAATGCAAAATATAGTCATATATCAAAGAAACCACATATTGAAGTATTTGGAACTGGAAGAAATACTCAGGGACTGATTCGTTATATTGATAAGAAAATTGCTGATGGTTCATGGGATTATTTTAGGAAATTTTGGCTTATGTATGATAAAGATGATTTTCCGTTAGATAATTTTGATAATACTCAATTTGAAGCAGAAGCGAGAAAAAATCCGAAAATATCTGTAGCCTGGTCAAATGAGAGCATTGAATTGTGGTTTTTGCTTCATTTCGAAGATTATCATGCAGATAATGGAAGGCTATTTATAGCAATTTCATAAAGTATTACAGATGCATCAGTATTTACAGACAAATTCAACAGACAGAAGAGCTTCCCCATTCGATTTAGAGAATCTTTTTGATACTTGCTCTGCTTTTTTCGTGAAAAAAGTTTACAAATCATTTTCGGATTGTTATAATATCCTCGACTGTTATTTAATTTTTCTGGAAATTATGAGGGGATTTTTAATATGAAATCCGCACCAATGGAGTTTATTTATGGATACTAAAAAGAAGGCTGAAAAAAAGTATCATAACCTGACGAATCAGCAAAAATGCTACATAAAAGTAAAAAATCTGCTTGACAGAGTTCTGGCGATTGCGGGATTGATTGTGTTGTCCCCGGTTTTTCTGGCTGTGATTGTGATGTGCAAGATTGAAGATGGCTGGAAAGCTCCCGTGTTTTTCTCCCAGAAAAGGGTAGGACTTCATAAAAATCATTTTAAGCTGTATAAGTTTCGCAGTATGAAACTGGATACGCCGCATGATACGCCGACTCATCTGCTGGAGAATCCGGAGCAGTACATCACAAAAGTCGGAAAGTTTCTGAGAAAGACATCTCTTGATGAACTTCCGCAGCTCTGGAATATTGCCAAAGGTGATATGGCGGTGATCGGGCCGCGTCCGGCGCTCTGGAATCAATTTGATCTGATCGAGGAGCGGGATAGATATGGAGTGCATCAGATCAAACCGGGGCTTACAGGCTGGGCGCAGATTCATGGACGGGATGAACTGGAGATTGAAGAGAAAGCTCGATTGGACGGATATTATCTGAAGCATCTGGGACCTGCGATTGATGTGAAGTGTTTTTTGGGGACAATCGTATCTGTACTGAAAAGCGACGGTGTTGTGGAAGGCGGTACAGGAACGATGCATGGATTAAAAAAGAAAATTCTGGTTATTACGAACCATTCCTATATGCTCTGGCAGTTCCGCAGGGAACTGATTGCAGAATTGGCAAAAAATCATGAAGTAGTTCTCAGTATGCCTTTTGTAGGGCATGAAGATGATTTTCAGACCATGGGTGTGAAGTGCATCAAAACGGATGTGGATCGCCGGGGAATCAATCCGGTAACGGATATGGCACTTATCAGACAGTATTATCGGATACTGACAGAAGAAAAGCCGGATATGGTGATTACATATTCCATTAAACCAAATATATATGCAGGATTTCTCTGTGGTGCAATGAATATACCCTTCTGTGCAAATGTACAGGGACTGGGAACTGCATTCCAGAAAAAGAGGCTGGCAGCGTTTGTTACGCTTCTGTACCGGATTGCATTCAGAAAGGTGAAAGTGGTCTTTTTTGAGAATGAGTCCAATGCGCAGGAATTCAGAAAAAGGCATATTATAGCGGAAGAAAAAGAAGTAGTACTTCATGGAGCAGGGATTAATCTGGAACATTATATGTATCAGCCATATCCCGCCAATGATCTGCTGCATTTTCTGTATCTTGGCAGAATCATGAAAGAAAAAGGGATGGACGAACTTTTTTCAGCAGCAGAAAGGCTGCATGAAGAAGGAGAAAAATTTGTCCTTGATCTGGTAGGTTTTTTTGAAGATGAGTATAAAGAACAGGTGGAGACTCTGCAGAAAAAAGGAATCGTAGTTTTTCACGGATTTCAGGCAGAGCCAGAGCCATTTTATGCAGCAGCAGACTGCATTGTTATGCCCAGCTATCATGAAGGCATGAGCAATGTAAATCTGGAGGCAGCAGCGACCGGAAGACCGGTTATCACAACGAATATTCCCGGATGCAGAGAAGCCGTGGAGAATGGAAAGACCGGATTTCTGTGTAAAGTAAAAGATACGGACAGTTTATATCGGGCGATGAAGAAGGTCTTGACATTGTCTACGGAAGAAAGAGCGGCGATGGGAAAGGCCGGACGGGAGAAGATGGTGAAGGAATTTGATAAAAAGGAAGTTGTCAGGAATACTATCAGCGCGATGGAAATTGAGAAAGGGCATTGTTGGAGAAATTTGTAAAATGAAGGAGCAATAATATTCGATAAAATGTGAAAGAAAGAAAAGGTACAATAAAGTGAATTTGGAGACAATATTATGACATTGACAAATTACTGGATGCAGTTAATCTGGCTGTTTACAGGAGGAATCATTCTTGCAAATTTTTTTCCCAGACAGCAGGAAATCGTGCTTGGAAAGAAGGAAGAACGGTGGGGAGTTTTACCTGCAGTTCTTCTGATATTACCATACATTTTTATGGCTGCGTGGAGAACAGATAATTTTGGGGATACGTATGTTTACCGTAAAGATTTTCTTAACGCTCCGGAACACTTAAATCAAATGCTTCAGTATGTAAATGATTTTGATAAAGATAAAGGTTTCCATGTTTTGACAGCTTTAATTAAAAGCATTATTGGGAATTCTGATATCTTGTATTTTTTTATTATCGCTGCTTTTCAGCTCCTTGTGGTTGCGTTAGTGTGCCGAAGGTTGAGCTGTAATTACTGGCTGAGCATTTTTATTTTTATTGCATCTACTGACTATATGTCATGGGTTCATAATGGGATGCGGCAATTTATGGCTGTTACCATTATTTTTGCAGCTACGGAACTAATTATCCGGAAAAAATATTTGATCAGTATTTTACTGATTTTGCTTGCATCTACTATGCATGGATCAGCATTGCTGATGCTTCCCGTAATCTTTATCATTCAGGGAAAAGCATGGAATAAGAAAACAATAATCTGTATTTTTGTAAGTATTTTGGCCTTGGTGTTTGTTGATCAGTTTACGAATATTCTGGATACTGTATTGGTAGATACGCAATATGAGAATGTAGTATCTGACTGGCAGGGATGGAATGATGATGGAACAAATCCCATACGCGTTCTGGTTTATGCAGTGCCAACAATTTTGGGAATGGTCGGCTATAAATATATAAAATATGCAGATGATCCGGTGATCAATCTGGGAATTGGTGCAGGTATTATATCTGCAAGTCTGGGCTTGATTTCGATGGGAACTTCAGGAATCTTTTT